>JAZUMF010000037.1:0-40552 GCA_045603485.1 Kiritimatiellia bacterium
AGACAATAGCTTTGAGTCAAGATTTTGGTATATCGAGTCTAATGGTCTTTATTAATTGGAAACAACTTATTTGAAACAACTTACCTTTGACGCACGGGCTAACTCGCCCGTGCCCATTTTTCTCATTGTTGAAAGCAATTATATTTGAAGACCACACTGAAGCAGATGAGCGCGGGCATGTTAGCCCGCGCACCTATTAAAAGTTGTTTTTACCAGTTGTCTAGGTTGTTTCCAATCTTAAAACTTTTTAAGGGGACAGTCCTTCTCGTTTACCCATTGGGTGAAACGCAAAACCAAGGCGAAGCCCCCAATTTTATTGCGTCAAACGGAGATTTTATGCTTCCAACTGCCGAACTTCTAAGGGGACAGGCCTTGCTATTTCCACCAATATCCGCTGAATGGATGGATTGCTTTCGCTTCTGGGAGATTAGGAGGCTTGGAGTTTAGGAGCCGATTTTGATAATTCTCCTAATCTCCAAAACTCACAGAAGCGAAAGCAATCACCATTTAAGTGTCACACTATTACACTTGACATAACAGCCTTACCCAACTATACTAACATAGCAGATACTTGGCATCATAACGGCGACTAGGGACAACCGCCCTCACTTTCCTTAATGCATTCCAAACTCGCAAACTGCCTTACTGTAAAACTTGCAAACTTGCCTTATACACCAAATAACATTCAACTGCCAAGGTATTACAAAATCTTTGTGTCCCTGTGCCTCTGTGTTAAAACTAAAACCACCTCTAGCATTTTGTTCCGCACCGTAATCTCATTTTTACAACAGAATATCATTCTTCACTATTCATTATTCACTATTCACTATTCACTATTCACTTTTTTTGGGGGACATTTCGTGGTTAGTTATCTAGTGGAGTCTTACTTGCCGTGTGTCAACATCTTCTATCAACTTGCGTCTTTCATCGTTCGATAGCTCTACTTCTTTGAATGAACCTCCAACGACCTCTATCTTAGGCGCATTTACTGCGATGAAACCGCTGTTCAAATCCAAATTGGAGAAGACAATTTTTCCGAATGGTGTCTTTGAGACGGCATAGATGCACGAGTTTTTTGTTGTCGTACCGGAGATGTCGCTGAAATAGATATTATCCATATTTGCATCATCAGAATGCATATGGTGAATACGACAGAAACGCTCCGCCTCAACAATGACATTGCTGACCCGAATATCTGTAATATCTGTACCGCGCGAGGTTGGGACATATGCGGCTACGAAATTAAATGCCGTATTTGAATCGCGGATGATTAAATTTGAAAATACTGCATGATGGACATTTCCTTCACCTACACCTAAACGAATTGCATTGCAGCTTGAAGAGAGGACGCAATTTGTAATGGTGACAAATGCGCAATCTTGTGGTGCTGACAAAAGTCTGCCGTATGAAGCCCGTAGAGTTATGCAGTCATCTGCCGTATCAATTCGGCAATCAGAGACTGTCACATATTGACATCTATCTATATCCAATCCGTCACCATTATATGTATGAGGACTACGGCTAGTGTGTATATAGCAACCGCTTACCGCCACATGTGTGCAGTTAAGTATGAAGCAGCTCCAATATGGAGAATCTGCAAGCTCCAAATTGCGTATGCTGATATGCTCTGAATCGACAAACCAGAGCATTGTTGACGGGCGTACTTCAATGGCCTTCTTCGATGGAAAATGACGACCTTCCTTGTCTAACAAAAATGCAGGAGAGTTACCATCAATCTTTCCTTCTCCGCGCAATGTGACATTTTTTTGATTTATGCAAAGAATTAAATGTCCACCTGTAGTATTATCTCCGTTCTTTGGTGACGCCGCATTTTGAGGGCACACATCTGCGTTGTTATAATCAGCTATATCGGGACTGGCCTTTATTACAGCGCCACTTTGAATGTAGAGCTCTATATTGCTCTTCAAAAAAATCGAGCCTGAAATATAAAGTCCAGGGGGAACGGTAACGATACCGCCTCCTGCCGCACTTGCGGCGTCAATAGCGGATTGGATTGCCGCCGTATCCTTTGCAATGCCATCACCTTTAGCACCATAATCGCATACATTAAAGAAACTACCGCTCATAAATCACCTTCAAGTAATCACTACTTTCATTAAACAAAAAAGGCGAGCTTGTTAAGCTCGCCTTTAGACTATACGACTTACTTCTTGACTGCTGGCTTGGGAGCAGGAGCAGGCAATACTGTTTGAGTCTTGCTGATAAACTCAGGATTCAAAAGTGTGATGTAATGGATATCTGTATAGCGTGGGAGGGCTTCAGCATCCTTGCTTGGAGAAAGCTTAATCTTCATACCGGCCTTAAGCTCGTTGACGCCCAAGCTCACAATCTGCCATGCTTCGTCGCCGAGTGAGCCAGTAACATGCTGCTTTGCGACAACCTCAAAGCCATTGGTCGTTGGAGCAAGAACTGTTGCCATAGCAGCATTCTGGTCTAAAGGCTTGGAGGCTCCGGAGCGAACCTTCATAAAGATGTGCCAAGTTCCCTCATGCTCCTTCTTGACGGTAAATGTCAAATCATCGATAGGAGCATTGGTATTGAAACTTGCAGTACGAGCATACTTAAAGCCGTCAAAGCGCTCTGTCAAAATCTTTACATTGGTTGCGCGATCAAGTTTATCTGCACCAACTGCAATAGATAGATACTTTGGCGCTGTAGCTTGAGCAAATACTACACCGCATGCCATTGCGAACAAAGCTAAAAATGCTGACTTCTTCATCTTAATGCCTTTCAATAATTGTTTACTAAAAAACGATACTATGAGTGTATCAAGAAAACCAAAAGAAATCAAGATGCGCCCGTGAAAATCTGTGATAAGTTATCCATGTTGCTCATGAAAGCCCGTAAACAAGCGGTTAAAATAAATTGTATTTATTAAAAAAAAGAGAGGAGACTTTTTCAAAAAGAAGGTAAAAAGGCGTTTTAAACAAAATGACAATGCGTCATTTTTTATGCGTCATAAAAATTGACAATGTATTTTATAAAGTATAAAATTGGTGATGTTGTGTTAGGGAGCATGAAAGACTTTTCCGGAATGCGTGTTCCATATCGTTTCAGGAAAACCGATTTTGCAACCTGATGTGAATTTGCCTTTACCCGCACTTTTTAAGGAAGGGCACATTTTTTCAACTATAAAGTAAGGTTTATAAAATGGGCATCAAATTAGGTCTTCTCGGTCTTGGCTCTTTCGGGAGTTGTTTTGCACCGCTTTTCGCATCACACCCGCTTGTTGACGGTATTGCACTTTGCGATGCCGAAGAATCCAAAATTGAGCGTTGGGCAAATGACCCACGCGTGGCAAAAAAACTTATTAAGGGTGGGTGCTTCACAAATTTTGACGATTTTTGCAAGGCAAAATGCTGTGACGCTGTTGCAATTATCACCCAACCCTGGCTTCATGCTCCGCAATGTATTCAAGCTATGGAAGCCGGCATGGATGTATACAGTGCGGTTCCCGGGATTTGCCTTCCTGACGGAGAAGAAGTGCTTGACTGGTCTGGTCGCATTATTGACACTACCGTTCGTACAGGTAAGCACTATATGCTTGGCGAAACCTCAATATTCCTCCCGCAAACCCAATATTGCAAAAAGAAGGCACTCGCCGGAGAATTTGGCAAATATGTTTTTGCTGAAGCCGAATACGCCCATGATGTGGATTATAGCATTTGCTCTCTTCGTAAAGTGGAGGCCCATAGAACTGCTGGTAAAATCGGCGGAGAGTATCATGCCTTTATGAAAAAGTATTATGACCGCGGCTTAAAAACACACCCCATGGCATATCCGACGCACTCGCTTTCTGCAACCACATACATTATGGATACAAAAGCCGTTAAGGTATCGGCGTATGGAATTTCTCCACAGTTTGCCAATGATAATTTCTTTAAAAATTACGACTTTGCAAATATCGTCGCCCTCTATCAGCTAGCCAATGGTTGCCCATTCCGCGTTGCAGAACTTCGTGAAATCTCAACTAATGTTGGAATTGAGAGAGAGGACTTCCATATCTTTGGAACTCGTAGTAGCTACTCCTGCAAAGAATGGCGTGACAATGGTCGCATTGAATTCACAGAAAACCCAAAGAAAAATGTTGCGACAAAGCTTCAATTTGAAGATATGATTACAAAGCTTCCCGATGAAGTCTCAACGGCATTCTTCGAGGCATTGAATATTACAGAGATTCCAGAGAGCAAATTTGTTCCATCAGACCACGATGGCTCACACGCATATCTCGTTCACGAATTTGTCAGTGCTGTTGCCGAAGGGCGTCGCCCACTTGTTGACGCATGGAAGTCTGCTTCATACATGGCAATGGGCATAGCAGCTCACAAATCTGCCTGCAAGGATGGCGAAATCGTTCCGGTCTTTGACTTTGGCGATCCAAGGTAAGCGAGCCTTCCTGCAAAACGGCAAAAATAAAAATCAAAGAACTCAAGTTCCCTAGTTTGCACTTGAGTTCTTTTTGATTTGACGCATCTTATTTTAACTTAGGGGACAGGTAGTTCTTAAGCAACTATAAAAAAACGCCCGACTCTTTCGAGCCGGGCGTTTTATTGTCCTTCGTATAAAGAACCAACTATTACATCTCGGAGAGCTTCTTGAGAAGAGCATAGTTGGCCTTGAAGCCTTCCTCTGCCTTCTTGAGAGTTGCAAGAGCCTGCTCCTGACCAAGAACCTTGACGAGCTGCTTGAAGCGGTTTTCGCCGAGTTCCTTGGAGATTGCTGCATCTGCGAAGGAGACCTTGTCGCTCTTATCGGCAGAGTCAAGCGTGAGCTTCTTCTCTGCGAGCGTCGGGTTGTAGCGCCAGAGTGGGAAGTGGACGCTATCAACAGCAGCCTGCTGGTGTGCAGGACCGGTCTTGGTAGCAAGACCCTGCTCAATGCAGTGTGCGTATGCGATGATCAGCGCTGGACCGTCATAGTTCTCAGCCTCGTTGAAGGCCTTGACCGTGGCGGCTGGGTTAGCACCCATCGAGACATAGGCGATGTAGACATTCTTGTACTGCATCTGCATGAGACCGAGGTTCTTCTTGGCCTGAACCTTACCAGCTGCTGCGAACTTAGCAATTGCACCGGTAGGTGTGGACTTGGATGCCTGGCCTCCTGTGTTGGAGTAAACTTCGGTATCCATGACGAGGACCTTGACATTGCGGCCAGAGGCGAGAACATGGTCAAGACCGCCGTACCCGATATCGTAAGCCCAACCGTCACCGCCGAGGATCCAGACTGACTTGCGGACGAGGTTGTCAGCGACAGCGAGGAGCTGACGACCTGTCTCACAGCAGCACTTATCACCGATTGCGGCCTTGAGTTCCTTAACGGCAGCACGCATCTCTTCAACGCCTGTGCCCTTCTCGTCATACTGGTTGATGCCCTTGATCTTGGTCAAGATAGCCTTGATTGCCTCAGGAGCCTCATCCTTTGCGAGGACCTTGTCAACGAGCTCCATTGCATAACCGTAGAGCTTGTCGGCAGAAACGCGCATACCGAGACCGAACTGAGCATTGTCCTCGAAGAGTGAGTTGGACCATGCAGGACCCTTGCCGTCATTACGCTGGCAGTAAGGTGTGGTTGGCAAGTTACCACCGTAGATTGAGGAGCAGCCTGTTGCATTGGCAATGAGGAGGCGGTCGCCGCAAATCTGGGTGAGAAGCTTGACATAAGGAGTTTCACCGCAGCCTGCGCATGCGCCGGAGAACTCAAAGAGTGGACGCTTGAGCTGGCTGTCGAGGAGCTGCTTGGTATCGAGCTTGGCAGGATCGACATCAGGAATGTCGAGGAAGAACTTCCAGTTTGCTGCCTCGGTCTTGCGGAGAGGAATCTGCTCAACCATCTTGAGGGCACCCTTGGCTGCCATTGGGCACTTGACGACGCAGAGCTCGCAGCCCATGCAGTCTTCAGGAGCGACCTGAACGGTGACCTTGCCACCGAGGGCCTTCATCTTAGGTGTCTTAGCATCAGCAGACTTGAATGTCTCAGGTGCGCCTTCGAGCTTGTCGGCATCGTAGACCTTGAGACGGATTGCAGCGTGAGGACAGATAATGGAGCACTGACCGCACTGGATACATGCTGAAGGATCCCATGAAGGAATGAATGCTGCAACATTGCGCTTCTCCCACTGTGTGGTAGCGGTTGGCCATGTGCCGTCATCAGGAATTGCGGAGACGGGAAGCTCATTACCCTTCTGAGCAATCATCTTGGCTGTGACATCCTTGATGAATGCAGGAGCCTCTTCAGCGACTGTTGCGGGCTTGACGAGCTTGCCGGCAGGAGCGGAAGGATACTTGACCTCTTCGATAGCTGCGCTTGCAGCCTCGATGCACTTCCAGTTCATCTCGACGACTTCCTGACCCTTCTTGGAGTATGCCTTCTCAGCATAGTCCTTGAGGACCTGGATAGGATCGAGCTCTGTGCCGTCAGCCTTTGCGAGCTTGATGCCGCTGAGCTTGAAGAATGCCGTCTGGAGAACAGTGTTGGTGCGTGTTCCCATACCGTTCTCACGAGCAATCTTGGCAGCGTCGATAACATAGAACTTGAGCTGCTTGTCAATGATTGCCTGCTCGACCTCGTCTGGCATATGCTCCCAGATTTCATCAGCTGAGTAAGGAGATGCGAGAAGGAATGTTGAACCCTTCTTGGCAGCCTTGAGCATATCATACTTCTCGAGGTACGGGAAGCAGTGGCAAGCGGTGAAGTCAGCCTGGTTGACGAAGTAAGGTGAACGAATCATCTCGCTACCGAAACGGAGGTGAGAAATTGTCACGCCGCCAGACTTCTTGGAGTCATACTCGAAGTAACCCTGTGCGAAGTTCTCGGTGTAAGAGCCGATAATCTTGATGGAGTTCTTGTTAGCACCGACTGTACCGTCAGCACCGAGACCCCAGAACATGCACTCCTTGCGATCGCCGGTAGGAACAACGAACTCGTTGTCGCCGAGGATGTAGCGACCGGTGATATCGTCAACGATACCGACGACATAGTGATCAACAGGCTTCTCTGCCGCCATATTGTCGTAGATAGCCTTGCACATCTGAGGTGTGAAGTCCTTTGAACCGATACCATAGCGGCCAGCGAGAACCTTGGGATATGCGAAAGAAATGACGCCTTCCTGCTTTGCCTGACCGATTGCAGCGCAAACATCAAGATAAAGAGGATCGCCAATTGCGCCTGGCTCCTTGGTACGATCAAGGACGGTGATGCACTTGACAGTTGCAGGAATTGCGCCGACGAAATCCTTCATGGAGAATGGACGATAGAGGCGAACCTTGATAAGACCGACCTTCTTGCCTTCCTTGACGAGGGCATCGACAGTCTCGTGGAGTGTATCGCAGCCGGAACCCATTGCGATGGTGATGTACTCAGCATCGGGTGCGCCGACATAGTCATAAAGCTTATATGCGCGGCCGGTGAGCTCTGCGAGCTTGTCCATGTACTTCTGGACGATTGCAGGAGTTGCGACATAGTACTTCTCGCAGCTCTCGCGACCCTGGAAGTTGATGTCAGGGTTCTGAGCGGTACCACGCATTGTTGGGTGCTCAGGATCAAGAGCGCGCTTGCGGAAATCCTCGACAAACTTGTCATCAATCATAGCACGGATGACATCAGTTGGAATCTCCTCAATCTTCTGAACCTCGTGAGAAGTACGGAAGCCATCGAAGAAGTGGAGGAATGGAACCTTTGACTCGAGGGTTGCGGCGTGAGCAACCATTGCCATATCATGCGATTCCTGAACGCTGTTGGAGCAAAGCATTGCGAAGCCGGTCTGACGGCAAGCCATGACATCGCCCTGATCGCCGAAGATGCAAAGACCCTGGCAAGCAAGAGAACGAGCAGAAACATGGAAAACTGTTGGAGCGAGTTCGCCGGCGATCTTGTACATGTTAGGAATCATAAGGAGCAAGCCCTGTGATGCCGTAAATGTAGTTGTAAGAGAACCAGTTGTAAGAGAACCGTGAACGGCACCGGCAGCGCCACCCTCAGATTCCATCTCGACGATTGAGGGAATTGTTCCCCAAATGTTTGTCTTGCAAAGAGCAGCAAGCTCATCGCATGTCTCAGCCATCGGTGAAGATGGGGTAATAGGATAGATTGCAGCGACTTCAGAGCACGCGAATGCAATCTGGGCGGCGGCGGTATTACCGTCAACCATAATCTTCTTTGCCATTGTAGTTAGTCTCCTGTGATACAAAAAATCCCTAAATCCTGCGTATCAATCGCAAGAATAGGTACAAACAAGGTACTATATATTTTAATGTATATTGCAAATTCTCGCAAGTGATATAATATGACACCGCGGAGCGGGCGATAGCAAAGTTTGACACCGCGAATCTCTATTCATCACGGTTGATAAAATTAACTACGCCATTGACTTTTATTTTGCAATCCTTGACACCGACATAACGGTTGTTTTCAAGGACAATCTTTTCATGAATCAGCGGGGCATTCTCAGGCCAGCCTGAAACGCCTATTGAAATAAATGTGTTGCCTCCAAGGGCATTGCAATTTTGGAAGAGGTTGTTGCGTATTGTCACATCCTTTACGCGTCCAGACTCATACCAATAATCGGCTAGATCGGAAATATTTATCGCTTGAGAGCATTGACTTATCTCGTTGCCTTCCACTAAATACTTTCCCCTGCCCGAGAGCCTTATGTGAGGGAAATTTGAGAATCGGTTTCTCAATATGTTTACATCGGGATTTAGTGTCGCATTTTCAACAAGGGAGCCAATGGGAAGATTGTCTAAAGAGCGATCAACTTCGAGAGTGCACTGCGAGATATTGTCTGGATCGGGCGTGACTTCTACAACATAAGCCTTGGCCAGAAGCTTTCGCGTGTGCTTTTCGCTAAACTCTACTGAATCACCTTTTCTGTAGGGGAAGAAGCCTTCATGGCTTGCATGGCAGACATCAAGCTTGACCTTTGAGCCCTCTACTTTGACGACTTCAAGATAATTGCCGTGAATATTTATGACATCGTCCATCGACGATCCGCATTCCGAGTCTGTGATGGAGACTGTGCCATAGCAATTTACAAGCTGCATAATATCCGCCGTTACTGACACTCTATCTTCTCCTATGGGCAAAACCTTGAATTGCTCTATGGAAACATTGCCGCAGCGTTGCGCTAAAAATGCCATACCGCCAAAGCGTTCAACAGAAACCGATTCTAATTTTATATTCAGGCAGTCTTCAAAGAAGAAGGCATTGCGCCTGCGTTTTTCTTCCATATTGATGGCTATATACTCTCCAACTTCGTATGGGCACTTTGCGCTCTTGGGATGCTCATCACCATAATACTTAAAATGAACTCTCCCTTCTCCTAAATCAGTCGCTTCTATTCCTAAAAAGCGTGCAGGAAATTTTGACTTATCTCCAGGTGCTTCAGGTGTCATGAGGTAGACTACGAAAATGCGATCCATGGAGTGGAGTGAAATTCTTCCATCCTTTGAGGAGATAATATTGCCATCAAGGATAAAATCTATATTGCCGTCTTTGACTTTATAAGGGCAAATGCCTTTATCGAACTTTATAGTAAAGCCTTCGTCGTCTTTGGCTTCAATTACAAAGCCTACGCTATAGGGATATTCTGTTGTGATTGCAAGGTTGCGAATTGTAATTTCTGTGCTGTTGACTGTGGCGAAGGGCGATACTAATCCATGGCAGACAAGATGTGAACCATTGCCGTCTATGGTAATGCCTTTTTTATTAAAGACGGGGGCGGCTACAAGTTTATTACATGATCGGTTGTTGGAAGCGTTGAGCCAAATAAGCTTCGTTCCTTCTTCGTAGAGGTGATAAACTCCCTTTTGCAGAGCAAGTGTAGCGCCATTTGGCAATGCTTCTACCGAGGAGAGCAAAGTCGGTGTCATATTTTCCATGCCATTGGGGGATGGAATCTCAAAATATGGATTTTCATTATTCATCTTACCGCTCCTTAGTCCCTTAATCTGAAAGAAACTACTTGTGAAACTGAGGCTTCTACTGCAATGCCATCAATGGTTGCGGGTGTAAATCGCGCATTCCAAATTGCCTTTTCGGCGGCATCGTCTAAGACATCAAATCCTGTTCCCGATATGACATCGACAGCTTTTACGGCTCCATCGACTCCAACTAAAACTGAGAGTGTGACATCACCCTCTAAGCCTGCTCGCCTTGCCCGTCTGGGATAATTTACTGTGATTGGACGAGTTGGCATTGCAGGTTTTTCAATTCGTGCGCCGCTTTTTTCAGCCTTATCCGCGATATTGATTTTTTCGGGCACCACCGATGGTGTTTTATCAGTTTTTTTGGCAACGACATCGTCAGCGGCGGCAATGGGTTTTGCGGCTGGCTTGACATTCTTTGTAGCTTGAGCCTTCAGAACGGGCTCTATGATGTCGTCCTTAATTTCTTTCGTCTCAGGAGCAATCGGAGGTATAGCGATTTCCTCGACGGGCAGCTTGCCTGCGATGGGCTTAGCCGCTTCGATAGGCGTAACGGCTTCTTCTTTAACTTCATTTTTGACATCGTTTGGCGATATAGGCATCTCTGCGACGGTAAATGTCAAGCCAGAATTTTCAAGTATCGGCGAAATATCTTCACTACGGTGTAGAATAAAGGAGACCAAAACAGCACCTGCTAAAAGCACAGCATGTGCTGCCAATGAAATTATGAAGCCTTTTATGGAATAATGCACGATTAGACGCTAAAAATCATACTTGACGGATAATAGTATATTGCGACCCTCTGCCGGGTAGTAATATTTGCCGCTGAAATCGCTCCAGCCTGCATAGTCGGAATACTTCTTATCAAGCAGGTTGTTGATGGAGAGTGAAATTGCAAAATTCCTTCCTTCTTTTTGCACTGGCTGGTACTTGATTGAAGAATCAATGACACCGAAGCCTGAAAGGGAGCCGTGTTTATTGTAGAAGTCTCCTCCGAATCGCTGTCTATCTACAAGTCTAGCCCCTGCGCCGAGGGCGAAGTTTTTGAAGACCCGAACCTCTCCACGAAGTGAAAGCGATTGCTGCGGCACAAGTGGAATATCCTTTCCGTCATACTGGCCTTCTGTAAATGAAGCCTCTACATAGCTATACGACAATGCGATGTTTGCCGTACGCCCGAGTTCCCACTTGAGGGTAATATCACTGCCTAGCCGCCTTGTGGCAGCTGGTGAATTTTCGTTGTAGCCCAACCAATAGCCAAGAGATGAATCTGAATACGGGTTAAAAAATATTTCATCTTCTATACGCATTGCATAAAGCGTGAGGGCAAATGTAAATTCATCTGAAAGCCTGGTATCAAGACCTAAATCCAATGAATAACCCGATTCGGGCGTCAGCTTGTCATCGGCTGCCACATAATTCATTTCATCGCAAAATGGTGCGCGAAAGAATCGGCTTCCGCGTAGAAATGTGCGTAAACCGTCTTTCATCTTCCAATTTATCGAAAGATCCCACGCAAGCTCATCCCATATTGACCGACATCCATTTGCGCCGCTCCACTCTGACCACATTCTTTCGCTGCGCACGCCTGCACCGAGCGACAGGGTCTCGGTAAGCCCTACTGTGCTTTGCATAAAGAGTGCGGCGGAATAACGGCTGTAGTCACTCGTTGCGTCACCATATATCGCTGTCGACTTGGATTTGCAGTCGTCGTGGGCTGAGTCAACGCCGACTGTAATCAACCCCTCATTACCAAATGCTTCATGATATTTTAGATAGTGATATGACATGCTCTCACTTATAGCGTCAAAATCAAGGCGAGAGAGCATATCACCTCGCCAATCGGCATCCCGATTTTTTACAACGCTGTTTAACTTTAAGTGGTGCTCATTGCCTGAAATATCTATGTATCTTAAACTGGATGACGCTCCAAAATTTATGAGATCGGCCTCATCATTTGCAAAAGTGCCGTCCTTGGCATTGCGCGGGGAAGACTTATATGCCTCTTGCGATAACGCTCCTGGCATTTCATAAAAGCCTCTTGAAAAAAATGTTGAGACTTTAAGCTTCAATGCTTCGTCCTTTGAGCCGTAAATGAAAGCTGTCTGCCCATTAAAAAAACGGTAGCCTGAATGATCACGATAGCCATCCGACTTTTCAGCAGAGAGATTTGCCGAAAGAGTCCCCGCCCCATCCCATAGCGGTGATTGTAATGAAATTCCACTTCCGATTCTATTGAATGACCCTATATTTCCACGAAAAGAAACGGCGGGCTTATCGCTTGACTTATCTGTCAGGATGTTGATTACTCCAGCTGACGCAAAGTCTCCATGGAGAACGGTTTGCGGACCATGCAGAATCTCAATGCGAGAAATGCTGTCAAAAATCGGTCTCAACAAATTTGGAGGCTCCATATCGGCATTGTTTAACCTTTCGCCATCGACCAGCACAAGCACTCTTCCAAAACCGTTTTCACCAAAACCGCGTAGAGAGATCGATGATTGAAACGGGTTCGCATTTATATGCCTAACGGCAATTCCGGCATCCTTTTCTAAAAATTCAGAAAGGCCTTGTGACGAAGAATTTTTAACATCATCGCCTGTAAAAATCCGAGTTGACACAGGAGTGTCTACATCTTCACTGCCGGTACGAGTAGCTTCAACTATGATTGGAGGCAGATTCGTAACTCCAAAAGACACTATCGCCATCAGTATTGCAGCAATAGAAAAAAACTCCTTTTTCATAATAAACCTACGCTAGAAATTATTTTTTTGAACACAAAGCTGCGCGATTGAATAACATTCTGCGCTTGAAATATCGGTTTCAACCTTAACGCCGTCGACTTTTCCGCCTGCGATGGCTACTGCAGCCTCGACGACCTCATCTATTGAACCGACCTTCCATAGCCGCGCTGTCCACAAACCGTCTTTTTCATCATTATTCCAAAGAGTTGCCGGTGCGACACTTCTTGCCTCCATCCATTCTTCTATCGGCCTATTTAAGAATAGACACGGCTTTGCACCAATCAAAAAGGGCGTCTTGAAATCGTCCTTAATGCCGTAAGCGACTGCCGCCCATTTACCTCCGCCCATCGGAATTGCAACAATGCCAACGCCCTCAGGCAAAGCTATTGAGTTAAAGGCGCAATTAGGTAGACCTGTGACAATATTTCTCCCGTCTAAAATCAAAACGCCATCATATCCCACATTTTCGACAAATGCACAACCCTTAGCCTCAATCGTCACATTTGGACTATTAAAGGCGAAAACCTCATCTCCATGTATTTTCTCATCTGTGCGCCGCCCTTTGGCGAAACCATAACGGCGTGCGAGCAAATTATCTCCGGAATAACAACTCAGCAATTCTGCGCTGCTGCCGATATGGAAAAAATCGCAGGATGACGCAACATTCACATTAAATGACATCTTATGGACAATATCATACACAACATGCAACAAATCATGATATTTAGGCCTCGATGTCTTACCTGCAAATCTTTCTTTATAGGTTACCTCATCAAGATTAGGTAATGCCGCCATCAAAAATTCTTCATACAAGTCCATTTGATGGCACAACCCCGCCTCAACATCAGAGATAAAGTTACCGTTTGCGATTTCTGCAACTTTAAGGCTAGCGGCTGACGAAAGCGCGACCAGACCTGTATCAACAGCAAGACACCCGTCTTTATTTATCGCACCGTTATTGCGCGCAGTTTCAAAGTCGGGTTTTTGCAAAAAGCCGGCAACTCGTTGGCAGGATGAAACAACATCAAGCTCAGTCGGTATGTAGACTCCATGGCGGCTTCCCCTTTGAGGAGAATCAAAGTAAGCGACCCCGGTAATCTCGGCAGATGAAAAATCCATCTTTGAAACATCACTTGCATCAAAGGTTGGCACAACATCTCCCGATGCGATTAAAACTCCGGAGTTTATCGGCAAAAGGGAACAATTTCTCAATATTAAATCAAAGAGCGCAAGCGGCGCGCCATTTACATCCTTACATGGAACCGGCGTAAAGACCTTTCCAGCCGCGGCATAAGCAGGGGTTCTGCGGCTATCCCCTCCGGAATGGCAAATCAAAATTTTCGCATTTGCCTTAAGTTCAGAGCGAAGCAGATTGAGGACATTAACAGTCGCAAAAAACGAGCCAATTCGCATGCCTCCCAAATCACTGACTACTAATGTTTTAAGTTTTTTATCAAGAATTCCGGCCAGTTTGCGGAACTCCAATTCCTTTCGATATCCATTTGCCTGATGCTCATTAGCGGCGGTCAAAACAATGACATCAAAACCGCAATTAAGGCTTTCTTTTTCAGAATTTTTGTCCATGACAAAAGAATTATATCACACAAAAGTTGACATAGCAAAGCTCTCTTTGGTAAAATTATTGTCTTGATTTCTTAAGAAAGGTTCAGAAAAATGAAGAAGGATATCCATCCTGAATATACTGAGGCAACTATCACCTGCGCTTGCGGCAATGTCATCAACACCCGTTCAACCAAGAAGGCAATGACGGTCAACACCTGCTCTGCCTGCCACCCATATTTCACCGGGCAGCAGACACTCGTCGATACCGAGGGTCGTATTGACCAGTTCCGTAAGCGTTACGGCCTCAAGAAGTAAGCACATCAACCTTCCAACGGAGTTTTTCCGTGATCGATCAGAAACGCATCGCAAGGGTGCTTGATCGGCTGGAAGATTTGGAACGACTACTCGGCGACCAGGATACGCTGGGCGACCCGAAGCGCCTCAAGAAGGTTGTCCGCGAGCATGCGGCATTAAAGCGTCTTGAGGCCAATGTCAGAGCTTATACATCGGCCGTAAAGGAACTCGAAGAGAGTAAGGCTCTCATTGAAGACCCCGCCACCGATCCAGATTTAAAAGAAATGGCGAAGGAAGAGGCTGAAGGCCTTCCCGCCAAAATCGCTGGATATGAACAGGCGGTATTGGTTTCTTTGTTGCCACCGGATCCTGCTGACGAACGCAATGCAATTTTAGAAGTTCGCGCCGGCACTGGTGGTGACGAGGCCGCTATTTTTGCCGGCGATTTATTCCGAATGTATGTCCGCTACGCTGAAAGTAAAGGCTGGAAGGTTTCCATCCTTGACTCAAATGAAGGAGAGGCTGGCGGCTACAAGGAAGTCATCGCAACGCTTACCGGCGAAGGTGTTTACGGACAGCTCCGCTTTGAAAGCGGCACACATCGTGTTCAACGCGTTCCTGCCACTGAAGCGCAGGGGCGAATCCACACCTCCGCTGCAACTGTTCTTATACTACCCGAGGTTGAGGATGATGACGAGCTTGACATCCCTGACAGCGACCTCCGCATCGATATTTTCTGCGCCGGCGGTCATGGCGGACAAGGCGTCAATACCACATACTCTGCAGTTCGCATAACACACTTACCTACTGGATTGGTTGCACAGTGCCAAGACGAGCGCTCACAGCTCCGCAATAAAGAAAAGTGCATGGCTGTTCTCAAAGCGCGTATCCTTGATCAGTGCCGCGCCGCCGAAGAGGCAAAGGACAGCCGTAACCGCCGCGACCTTGCGGGAAATGGCGATCGCAGCCAGAAAATCCGCACCTATAACTACCCGCAGAATCGCATAACCGACCATCGGGTAAATTATACCTCCCATAACCTTTCTTCGGTCGTCGATGGAGACCTCGACGACATGCTCGGAGCCTTACACCAACATGATTTGGGACAAAGACTCGCCACCGAACTCAAGGACTAGCCTTATCGTTTTTGATTAGGGCAAATGGGACGCAAAGTGGAAACAAAATGGGAAAAAATCGGTAAGTTCCGTGGAATTGTCAATCCACAACTTAACTCTGTTATTCTCCGCAAATCCCTTGCAGACATAAACAACCTCGCCAAATCACCTGACGCAGAGCTATTACAGGCAGGACGCCATCGTACAATTCGGCTAACCTTAGAATCAGCCAATGGTCCGATAATCGCCGTGGCGAAATTTTTCGGCAAGCAGAATCTCTGCAAAGACTTTTACGACAGGTTAAACGGCTCCAAGGCAAAACGCACCTACAAAACCGCCGCTTATCTTGCAAATGCCGGTGTCGGCACGACCTATCCCATCGCTTGCTTGGAGCGCTGGTTCGGTCCCGTCTTACGGGAAAGCTGCTTTATCTCCCTCTATATGGAAGATGTCGCATGCTTCAAGGATATGCTTGTAGACCTTTGGCAGCAAAATGCCCCCTATTCCGAATTTGACAACCTAATGCGTATTGCCGCTTATGGCATAAAAAAATTGCACGACTCCGGATGCACCCATGGAGATTTAGGCAACCAAAATGTCTTTTTCACAAAGCGCGCAAAAGACCTGCCCTATGAAGACGCCGTCTTTATGGACTTGAACAGAGCTCGCTTCGGCAAACCGTTAACGATGGCTCAGCGGGCCAAAGATTTGGCGCGCGTAGCATTGCCCGAAGGATTTTTTGACCGCTTTTTTGAACTATATTGGGGCGGCAAACCGCCAAAATCACTTTTGAAAATGTGGAAGGCCTATCGCCGAGCCTTCAGATTTCATTCCGAAACACGAAAATTCCGACATCCTATCCGCGAACTTTCTTATCGCCTAGACCCGCGCAAAGCCCCCGCTCAGGCAGCATATCCGCCACGCCACAAACAGTGGATTTGGGATGACGGACAAAAATGCCCGGCAAATGTCCTTTTACCCAAGTCCGAAATCAGACTCTTGGATTCCCAATACCGCATTATCACCAGGCGTGAGTCACGCTTGATAACGCGAAGGCTGATTGCCTCCAATATCTGCGCCAAGCAGGTTGAAGAGGAAAATGCCGAAACGGTTTCTCGCCGCTTGATTATTGATGCAACAGATGCCGAAGCCGACTTAGTCAAACTGAATTTTGCGGGGATAAATAAAGCCTTGATTCGCTTCTCAATGGCAGATAGCCGTGAACTTACTGAAACAAAATTAAATACTGCGCTCACTCTTATTCAAAATAACATCTCCATAGCAGTTGCAATTACTCAAATGCCGCCATGGGTCAAAGCCGGATTTAGCGACTTTGTAAATAAAATCGTAAGCCGACTTGATGGCAATACAGATTGGATTAGCGTTGGTCAGGGAATAAATACAATCAAGTGGGGCATTCGCTCCTTTGAAGACCTCAATGACATTATAAAAGCTGAACAAAGCCTCTTCTTAAATCACCCGGCCCGAAGCCTCTCAATTGCAACCTCCGCCATTGAATCTCCAGTCTGCCAATTTGGGGTGAGCAATATAACAAAACTCTTTGAACGAAACGCACCTTACAGTGCAATAACGCTCGTATGGGACAAATCCAATGCCGAGCTAGCAACAGAGCTGCAACTGCTGCACGCTTTAGCCGCAGGCACATTCTATGCAAATAGAAAAATTATCGTAATTGCCAATAGTGAATATAATGGCAATGAGCAAGTAAAGACATTTAATGGTTTTGCTTCAGAAATCTGTGCACTTTCATTTCAAAAGTAAGGAATAAATATGGACACCATCTATAGAAGCAGAGACGACAAAGTGATTGCCGGAGTATGCGCAGGCATCGCAAAAAAACTGGATATCAATGTAACAGGACTTCGTTGGATTGTAGCAATATTCTCCCTCTTTTCGGGATTTCCGATAATAATCTACATTATTCTTTGGGCTACTCTTAAAGAGCGGTAGACTATTTTGATTCATTTTCATTTTTTTAGTACAATAGAATGTTTCAATTTATCTTTACAACTTTTGGCTATGAACTTACTTAAACTAATTTTCGGAACGAAGTCGCAGCGTGACTTGAAAAAACTTCGCCCTCTTGTAGACCGTATCAACGCAATTGAGGTTGAATATCAGAAGCTTTCAGACGATGAGCTGAAGGCGAAAACGCCTGAATTCAAGGCTCGTATCGCTAATGGCGAATCCCTTGATGATATCCTTTGCGAGGCATATGCCGCAGTTAAGAATGCATGCCGCCGATTGACGGAGGCTAAGGTCACTCGCGTTGTCTGCGGCCATGAGCTTACCTGGGAGATGATTCCCTTTGATGTCCAGCTTATCGGCGGCATCGTCCTT
Source organism: Kiritimatiellia bacterium (assembly GCA_045603485.1). GTDB lineage: Bacteria > Verrucomicrobiota > Kiritimatiellia > RFP12 > JAAYLN01 > RGIG5952. The sequence goes on from JAZUMF010000037.1 coordinate 18,019, forward strand.
CATCAGGGTAAAATCTCAGAGATGCAAACCGGTGAAGGTAAAACTCTCGTTGCTACCCTCCCCTTGTATCTCAACGCTTTAACTGGCAAGGGTGTACACCTTGTGACTGTCAACGATTACCTGGCTCTTCGCGATAGTCAATGGATGGCAACTGTTTTGGAGTTTCTCGGCCTCACCGTCGGCTGCATTCAAAATAGTATGAACAGCGCTGAGCGTCGCGAGCAATACGCTTGCGACATCACCTATGGCACAAACTCGGAGTTCGGATTTGACTACCTTCGCGATAACGGTATGGCATACCGCCCGGAGGACCTAGTGCAGCGCGGGCACTATTTTGCAATTATCGACGAGGTTGACTCAATTCTGATTGACGAGGCCCGTACGCCTCTGATTATCTCTGGTCCAGCCGCCGTCTCTACCCATCAGTATGACGAGCTTAAGCCAAAAATCGAGGGGCTGGTACGGCGTCAACGCGATTTATGCAATACTATCGCAAGTGATATTCGTACAGCACTTGACGCAGGTGACAACGACAAGGCTATGGATAAGCTCTATCAGCTTTACCATGGTATGCCTAAGCATAAGCAATTCCTCCACTTGATTGAGGATCCGGCAATCCGTAAGCTTCACGAGCAGGTTGAGAGTATGATGCTTACTGAAATGCGAAAGGCCTATGCACACTCTCTTACCGATCAGCTTCTCTTTACAATTGATGAAAAGAGCCGCGAGGTTTCTCTTACCGATAAAGGTTGCGAGACGCTCGACCCCTCCAATCCCGAGCTTTTTGTAATTCCAGACCTTGCTTCCGCAATGTCGGCCCTTGACGGAGACAGCGCTCTTTCTCCTCAGGAGCGTACTGAACGCCGCCGCGCAATTCAATCAGACTTCACGCTTCGCTCCGAGCGTGTACAGAACTGCGATCAGCTCCTTCGCGCCTACTGTCTCTACGAGCGTGATGTGGACTATGTCGTTCAGGAGAACCATGTTTTAATCGTTGATGAATTTACAGGTCGTATCCTGCCGGGCCGTCGTTGGTCTGATGGTCTTCATCAAGCTGTCGAAGCTAAAGAGGGCGTTCAGATTGAGCGCGAGACTCAGACGCTTGCGACAATTACCATTCAAAACTATTTCCGCCTTTACTCAAAGCTTGCCGGTATGACCGGTACTGCCGAAACCGAGGCCGGAGAGTTCAAAGAAATCTACAAGCTTGATGTTGTACCGATTCCGACAAACCGCCCGATTCGTCGCGTCGACTACAATGATCTTATCTACAAGACGCAGCGTGAGAAGTTTGCGGCAATCATTAAAGAGGTTGCGGACTGCCACTCGCGTGGGCAGCCTGTTCTGCTTGGCACCGTCAATGTTGACACATCTGAAATTCTCTCGAGAATGCTTCGCATAGCGCATATTCCTCATAGCGTACTCAACGCCAAGAACCATGCTCGCGAAGCTGAAATCGTTGCTGCGGCGGGTCAGCCTGGCTCTGTCACAATTGCAACCAATATGGCAGGTCGCGGTACCGACATTAAACTTGGCGCAGGTGTCGTTTGGACTCCGAATGAAGTCATCAAATCTGCAACCGCACTTGACAGCAAGATTCCTGGCGAGCCAAAGACTCTCCGTGAGCTTCTTATCGACCGCCCGTGCGGTCTCCATGTGATTGGCTCTGAGCGTCACGAATCGCGCCGTATTGACCGTCAGCTTCGCGGTCGCTGCGCACGACAGGGCGACCCGGGCTCATCACGCTTCTACATCTCTCTTGAAGACAGCCTGATGCGTCTATTCGGTTCTGAACGCATGTCAAACATCATGGCTCGCTTCGGAATGCAGGATGGCGAGGCCCTTGAGCATCCTTGGCTTAACCGTTCGGTTGAAACTGCGCAGCGTCGTGTTGAAGAGCAGAACTTTATGATTCGTAAGCGCACGCTTGAATATGATGATGTCATGAATAAGCAGCGCGAGGTTGTTTACGCATTCCGCAATGGTATCATCACTTCATCGCCGGAGGAGGTCCGCAATCGCCTTCTTGATGTCGTCAACGACCTTGTGATGACGCAATGTGAAAAGTACCTTTCCGACAAGAAGTCTTCACAGCCTGAAGAGCTTGTCGATTGGGTCCACGCCAACTTCCCGGTCGCAATTCCTCTTGATCATATTGCAGAACTTGCCGGCGAACCTGAAAAGGCTGGAGAATTCATCTTCAGTAAGATTGACGAGGCATACGCTGAAAAATGCAGCTTTGAAAATCAGGAGATGTTGCCTGCCGTTGAGCGTATGATTATCCTGCATTCCATTGATACGCTTTGGCAGGAATTCTTGCGCGCAATGGATGAGCTTCGCCACGGTGTGGGGCTTCGCGCGTATGGTCAGCGCGATCCGCTGATTGAGTACAAGCGTGAAGCGTTTGGTATGTTTGAGGAGTTGATGTCCAATATTAAAATCAGAATCGGGCAGACAATCTTCCGAGCCTACACATCGCCTGAAACAATAGACCATCTTCAGGCTTTTATCGAGCGAGCAAAGGCTACCCGCCGCCAACAGGCATCTCATGCCGAGATGAATGCTTTGGCATCAGCGCCAAGGCCGCAGGCCGCTGTTCCTGTTGCCGCCCCCGCAAGAGCGCCGCAGCAGCCGATCAGCACACCTCCACCCGATATGGTTGAGGAAGAGGCTTCTCGACCTCGCCCAATGCCTATACGCGTCCAGCAGGAGATTGGCCGCAATGACCCATGTCCTTGCGGTAGCGGTAAGAAATACAAGAAATGCTGCGGAAGCGACAAATAGGTGAAAGCCTGGCGGCAATAGCCTCGGCATTATTGCTTTCAACAGCATATCCGCCGATTAATAGTGGGATGACGGCATTCTTTGCCCTCGTCCCGCTGTTAGTTGTATTGCGCCACGCAAATCCCGGACGCGGATTCTTTCTCGGGTGGCTTTTCGGCTTTGCTTTTCGGCTTGTAAATCTCTCTTGGCTCTTATCGCTCAAGAACAACGGAGCACCTTTTCTTTTAGTCTTGCTAGGGTTGCTTGCTTTGGCCGCCTACACAGCTCTCTACACTGGTCTATTTGGTTATGTAGCATCGAGCTTTTGGTATATTGCTCAAAAAAAAGAGATTCCAAAGCCATTGCTCTTTAGAACAGGTGCCTTTGTGGCGGAGCCTCTTTTATGGGTCGGCGCCGAATATCTGGTGGGATGCGTACTTACAGGATTCCCTTGGAATCCTCTCGCCGCAACTCAGGTGAATAATCTGGCGCTTTTGAGTTCTGTTTCGCTTTTTGGCGCCGCTACGCTCTCTGCGATTATTCTTCTCACAAACTCGTCATTGACTTCTCTTGCGATTAGAATCTGGTATGACTTATTCGCACCTCGCTTTTGTCAAACTGAAGAGCCCAGACAAAAGCCATCAAAGGCTCCACGCACCATACCGCTTACGATAACCGTAATCCTTATTATCATTACTTGTTGGCATGGTATTGATTCTGTCCGCCACTTTGACAAAGAAGCTAAAGAGGGGCAAAAAATAAAAATTGCCCTTATCCATCCGGACATTCCTTGTATTTTTGAACAAAACGGCACCGGAACGGAAGATATCAACGAGGCTTTGCTCAATCTTACGAAAATCGCAGCTATGGCATCGCCGGATATGACAATCTGGCCTGAAACTATCCTTCCAGGCTTCATTCCATATGACAGAGATGCCGCTAATCTGATAACGCAAGCTCTTGCCGAGACTAAAACGCCTCTAATCGCCGGCGGAGTTGAGTATATTCGAAATGAAGCGCAAAATGACGGTATTCTCTATAATTCCGCATTCTACTTTATTCCAGGACCTACAATATCCGATGTTTATCGGAAATGCCACCTTGTCCCGTTTGGCGAATACATTCCTCTTGAGTCGAAGCTCCCGTTCCTAAAACGCCTTGCGCCACAGGGCTTTTCCCTTGAGGCAGGTAAAGAGCAGACTATCTTTACGATAAACGCCCAGACAAACAATTTTAAACTCAAGGCAGCCCCACTCATTTGTTTTGAAGATGTATTTCCCTATCAGGCGCGCGAGGCGGCACAAAATGGTGCGAATGCTTTAATAAGCCTTGCGAACGATTCCTGGTTTGATAAGACCTGTGAATCAGAGCAGCATCTCGCACAGGCAGTCTTGAGAGCCGCTGAAACGCAATTACCCGTTTTTCGTAGCACTAACAGGGGTGTCTCGGCTTTGATACTGCCAAACGGCAGAGTTATCCAAAGGCTTGGAAACGGAAATGGCTCTGGGACACCGGGCTTTCTTATAGCGGAGTCGGCAATAAACCCTTCGCCTAAAATGACACTTTACACTCGCTACGGAGATTCGTTGTTTTCAATTCCCGCGGCGGGGCTTTTGGCTGGTGCAGCCATCGCAATTGCCACAATACGCCGACTCAAGCGCAAATTCAGGCGATAAACAAATATAAATCTGCTATGACAAATACCGGTAAGACCATTCGGGGATTCATCCTTGCCACTCTATCAGTAATCGGCTTTGCGTCAACCTTCGTTGCCGGTGGCGTCCTCACCAAAGAGTTAAACATATCACCTGCCGTGCTATCAATGCTCCGCTTTGCAATAGCCGGAGGTGCAATGCTGATAGTCGGCTTACTTTCAAAGCCACTTCGTCGGCAGCTCTTTTCAATCCCCAAGAGTGAATGGCTCAGGATGCTATGGATAGGTCCCATCGGAACATCACTTATGGCATGGTGCGTTTTTTTAGGATGTGAGCGGGTCAGCAGCGCAAACGCCTCGATGGCAGACGCTCTTACGCCCTTAGGCATCTTTCTCATAGGTGCCGCAATTTCGCGCCATGTAACACTGCTTCAGGTAATCGGCGTAATATTAGGCTTCACTGGCGCACTCTTTGTAATTCAGGTGCTTACGCCAGCAGGTTTGGCAATTGACGCATATGGAATTGGAGATTTCTTTATTCTGGCTGCGGCAGTCACATGGGGCGCCTACTCTGTCTTTGGACGCGAGGATATAAAAAAATTCGGCTCCTACGCCTTTTCTACATGGACAATGCTAATCGGCAGCTTGCTTTTCTTGATCTTTCTTCTTATAGGCGAAGGGCTCTCATTTGCAGATATCGCTGAGATAGAAATAGTATGGCCGACAACCGTTAAGGGCTGGTCGCTTGTCGCCTTCCTCGGACTCTTTTGCACATTGCTCCCGTTCTGGACCTGGAATGCAGCACAAAACGACCTTCCTCTCTCGGTTCTTGCGATGACCGCTTACTTCACGCCTGTAGTTGCCGTATTGCTGGCATACATTTTCACCGATGAAAGCGCATCGCTCTGGCAATGGCTTGGCTCAATACTAATCTGCTTCTCCGCTGTTGTCGAATCCGGACGCAGCCATGAAGGAGAAGAATAAACAGGGCTCAATCGCGCAGCAGGGCCTCAAGATGAGGTCTTATCTCTTGTGCGAATCTTCGATTGCCCTCGGCATTGGGATGACATCCGTCGCCATACAGGTCTTTGTTCTGATTTCCCGCCGCGTCAGCAAAGACCTTTGCCCCAGGGTCAGCAAAATGGACAAGGCCGTCAAATGCGCCATCCAATTTTGCTATAAGGCGATTAACCGATATTTCGCGTTTTGGATAGGCGTGGTGCGGTAATATGCCAAGCAAAAGAATCTTGGTATTCGGAAGGCGCAAGTGGATTTCTGATACGACCGCGCGGACTCCCTCAAATATTTCCTCATCGCTGCAGGCTCTGAGATTATTTGCACCGATAAGGACCTGTGCCACCTTCGGCGAAATATTATCAAGCTCGCCGTTCTGCAAACGCCATAACACATGCTCGGTGCCGTCAAATCCAAAGCCCATATTGACAGTATCATATCTGCCATAGAGCTCATCGTAGCTATCGCTGCCTCTTTGAATTGAAGATGTCGGCGCGCCTCCCCAATAATGGGTTACAGAGTCGCCGATTAAAATCACCTGAGGGTTGCGTTTGCGGTTTTCTTCCACTACCTGCGAATGACGCTCAAACCAGATATACGGGTCTGAAACATAGGTACGATACTGCGGCTTTGTTGGTGTTGCCATTGTGCCCCCTGATATGATTATCAATAACTGATTGTTTCAACCTTGCCATCGGAATGAATATGGCTCGTTGAAGTACGCTTCCCCGATTTATCATAGTGAAACTCACTGCGAAGACCTTTAGGCAGGATGATTATCGGGTCGACATATATATCATCACCTTTAGCATATTCAACTGAAAGGGTATTTCCATTTACATCAAAACTGTGAGACACCGATGGAGGGAAAAACCAGGTCACAAAAGATGGAGCTGAATAATTGATACCGTCGTCAGCAACGCAAATAATATCCACACGCGACGATTTTATTCCAAATGGCGTATCAAACGGCGCCTTATGGTAATCAACTGAAATCTCAACGCGACTGCCTCTGGAATCGATTTCGCGAATCCTAATCTTGTCTTTATCGCCTTGACCGACAAACCAATGATAGCGGAATGTGCCGTTGCCCGGCGGACCGGCTTCAAGAATCATCTTGCGAGTACGGCCTGCGCCACGCCATACATGGGCAATCGCGCAAGGTGAAATAAAGAGCACTTCACCGGCTGTTCCGTAAAAATCGCGGTTGGGGACTTGTTTGTCTATGGAATCGTCTGAGAGAATTCTCAAAGGAGCAACCGGCAGTAATAAATTTGAAGTTAACGCATTTGAAAGCTCGGCAAGGCGCAAAGTATCAACCGCCTCTCCGTTAAAGACCACAGGATGAGCTTTGGGTGTCAAATAATCTTCGCGGGCGACAACATTCGTCTGCGAAGCCCTGAGAAGATACTGCAAAGCCTGTGGAATCATGCATTGAAATGCCAGAGCGTCTTTTGTTTCCGGACGCATTGCCGCCAACGCAGTTGCAATCAAAGCAAGAATCGGTTTGTCGGTCCACGACGAGCCCGGCGATATAAAAAGATATGGAGTGCGTGAGGGGAAAACATCGCCAAATTTGGAAGGCAAATAGTCATGATGCTGCGGATATACATAAAGTGCATTGGAATAATATTGGTTAACCAAAGTTACCAAATTGTTATTCTGCATCAGTCTGGCGCAGCTACCCCAATATGGACCCGAGATATTTGCCGTCGAAGAATTGCCAAAGACAATCTGACCGGGAAATGTAAAAAGCGAGCCTGCCGTTGCCGCGCCGAATGACTTCGCCTCTTTTGCATATCTTGTTGGAATAAGCCCAGGGAAAAATTCGGTATCCAAAACAGAATGGCCCAAATCATGATTGTCGTAGATATCGCCGACATTACCAGAAGCGGTTCCCATTGTCCGCCACTTGCGTATCAATTCCCATGTTTTGCCGGGAATTTTAACATCGGGCATATCAGACCTTGCCGTTGTGACTGATTTCGGGCGCGGAGAAAACAATGCCGTATATCCTCCCATATTCATATCCCAACTGACATTTTTTGCACTGATCTCGGCGGCATCGCCTACAGGAACCGGGGCTATCGCCCCCGGAACCCGGTTAGGATACATCCGATTGGCGCGAACCTTTGATAACGCCTCGGCAAAGACAGGGTCGCGGCGAAGCATTGCCAAATCATTGTCATTTTGAAGTCCATTAGCGTCCGCAAAGCCTAACTCCGCCGATCTCATAAGCGCATTTCTTGCCGCCTTAAAATCTCCACGGCGCGTCAATGCGCAGGCTAAATTATAATGCCAGGTTGCGTCATTAGGGAAAAGAGAAACCGCATTACTGCACAGATTAAGCATTGCCCCGTAATCACCCTTTGAGATGCAAATCTTCAACTCGTTAAGCATCATCCTGTGGGCAGGAAAACCAAGGTGCATTTGAAAGACATTCGTATAGACTTCGGCAAATGCCACCGATGAAAGAAAGGCTATACAAAGAGAAATAACTAGACGGCGCCTCATTTATCCACTCCAAAATTCCTTAAAATTGCAGGCGTAACATCGACAATTGAACTACACGAATCCAAAATAGCTTCAGAGCCGGGCCCTACCGCAATCAATGGAACCTTGTTATAAGTGTGCCCCTTACGACCGATCTCTTCGATGTTGCCATGATCGGAACTCAAGGCAACCGAAATTCCCATATCAACGGCAAGAGGAAACAACTCACCCAAAAAGGCATCAAGAGTGCCAAGTATACTCTTTGCCAAATCTATTGAGCCTGAGTGTCCCGCTTGATCCGTCAAAAAATATTCAAAAAGAGTGTAATCATACTCAATCGCAAGCTGAACAAGATGCTCCGCGGCTTCCTTAGGTGTAACAATCGGCCCGTCGTAACCAGTTGATGTGATAGACTCACGAGTTATGTCATGAAGCAGTGCCCGATTATTATTCAAATCAGATCTCAATGAGACGGTTTCGGGAACCGTTAGAGCCGCCGTTGTTGTCACAGAACGAAAGCGGCGACATCTAATCTCATCTACACTATCGGCAAGATAGGCGTCTGCGAATCGGGAACGCTTACCGGCGGCCTTCATCGCGAGAAAAACATTGTCTTCCTCCACAAACTTACGCAAAACCGGCCCGGGGAATCCCGTCACATGGCGCCCCATGAAGACTGCCGCATTACGGCCGCAAAAAAGAGCGGCCTGCCCCGTAGCACTTTGAGGAGCCCCGCCATCAACACCAAGACAAGCGTCAATAGGAACGCAATTTGTCCTAATCAAGCTACAAATTGTCGGACATACCCCATATGTTACCGGATTATCCGGTGCCGCCGGGGCTATTCCGAGTCCATCTACAAATATAAAAATTTGTTTCACACCAACAACTTGCCGGGATGTTAATCATCCCAATACTTATCGCGCAGCTTACGCTCATAACGGGTGGGAGTATAAGCGCGTAACCACGCATTAAAGGAAAAACGAATCTTGGCATCGCGCTCAGTGCCGTCATCAAACTCAAATGCCGGCTCATACTCCGTACGGAAGCGGAAAGAAATACAGTCAAGGTTATATTGCAGATAACCTGCAATCTTTTCGCAACGGGATATCTCGGAATCGTACCTTATGTAAGTACCAAACGCCCACCGTTCAGAAAGGTTGCAGCGAATATCACCTCTGAATAGCATCGTATCATCTGGTATAAAGTAGCATTGGCCTGCAGCCTCCCATCGCTCGCCCTGCCAAAGCGAAATCCAAAAATCGACATGATCAAAATCTTCAAGGACGGCATCATAAAGGGCATCTGCGTCAATCTTAATGTTTTCGGCGACATTCCACTCCACATCAACTCCGTACGCATTTACGCCGCTCTCGTCATTCTCATCTTCAAAATAGTATATCGCATAAAGGTCAATATCAAGAATATCACGAACCCTGGCACCGGCTTGATTACCGACCTTTCGCTGAACGAGCTGGCGAACGCCAGTCCTTACATAATGCCCCTTATCCAGCCTGTCAATATAATCAAACTCATAAAGATCGGCTGGACGAAGATTCGGTTCAGGGACGAAAGTCCAATTTGCGTATGGCTCAACGATGTGACGATAAACATCTCCATTGGAGTCTTCAAAAAATCCGTATGCCTTAAATGATATTTCTGTGCCCAGCTCGAAAAGGCTACGAAGCTCCGCATCGCCCTCTTGATATGCTGTACGCGTCAAGGTGTTTGTTGTCACTGAATCGACATAAGACTCCTCAAAAGATTCACGGGTCTTTGAATAATATGTACCCCTATACGAAGCCCTGGGAACAACCGACAAAAATCCTAGTGCCTTGAATGGTAGAGTCAACTCATGAAGGGTATCAAACCTAAATGTCTCATATGCATCACGGACGACGACATTCTCCAAATCATAGTCAGCCGCCTCACTTTGCAATAGACCTGCAGAGTTACGGCTCTCGTAATAAATACCGGAATCGCCCAGTTCAAGCAATGTTGTATCAAGCCATGCATCAGGCATTCGATTGACATTTTGATAAAACTTGTTGACACGATGATTTATACCGATACCATATGAGATAAACTCGCCATTATGGGTAAATGACGCATAGGATTCGGGCTGAATATAATCTTCATATTCATCCTCGTAGAAATCAGCCATTACATAACTATCGGAGAAGAACGAAGTCCGCAATGTCAAATAATCTGAAGGGGTGAAGTAAGTATCATGTCGGAAGGTTATCCTATAACGAGTATCCTCGGCGACATCGCGATTGGCGAAACGGTCGTAGTCAGGATTCATCGGGTCGTAGTCAAAGATACCGTAAACGCCGATTGTGCCGCGAGAGCCGCCATCATAAGCGTCGCCAAAACTCCATGTAATATCCTCACCCAAAGCAAAGCCGCGATCCGAGCGATAATCAAAATGCGTATACGAATTTATGGAATCATGAAACTTTCCGCCGAAATCAACAAGCTGGGTCTTGTAAGTCGTCAAAAGATATGCGCCCCAATCGGAATCATATCCGGGAATAAAACGCCAGCCAAAATGATCGACAAGGCTACGGCCGAAATACGGATAGTAAAAAATCGGCAAATCAAAAAAGCGTACCTTTGCGCCATGCATTACAACATATTGTTCCGGCATAAATTCGCCATTTTTGGCGGTTACTGCATAATGCAGTGAAGACGGATGATTTGTGCAGGTTGTCATTAAGACATCTGAAAGCTGGTAAAGTCCCGCATAATTGCGCTTTGCAGGGCCGGAAATAACACGGAAGTTCTGAGACTGAACATCCAGATTAGGAGTAACAACCTCTCTAGTCTTATAATTGTATCCGATGCTATCGGTGCGAACAACACCCTGCCCCTCCCTGATAAGAACGACATTTCCCTTTGCTACGACATCACCGCTTTCCCGGTTAAGATGCATCGAATCGGCCGTTAGTTGGGCACCTTTTTGACGAATAACAACACCACCCTCGGCATAGACCCAATTATTAGAGAGCATCTGGATATTGTTAGCGACAAAATCGATTGGCGCCGAAGAACTGTAACTTGAATCCACCTTGATTTGCGCAAAAAGAGGCGCTGCGATCAGGCACGCAAAAAGCAATATGGAAAACTTATTTCGCATCGTTCAAAATCCTCGCAAAAAACCACTAAAAAACTATAGTTATTTTTTTTCTTCTGCAGAGATACTGTTTGTTGATTCAGAGTTGCTGGAAAAAAGAGAACCAATTCCCTTAACAACGGCCCCGGCACCTTTCAATGTGGCACCGCCGACGGCTCCCGCTGCATCAAGTGCCGCGCCGCCGACCGCTCCTGCTGTATCAAGTGCCGCTCCGCCGACCGCTCCCGCTGCATCAAGTGCCGCACCGCCGACCGCTCCCGCACCTTTCAATGCCGCACCGCCGACTGCACTGACAGCATGGACAACACTATCAAAAATAGCAGAAATTAAAACACGGACAGCCTGCAAGGGAACAAACGCGCCATCCTTACCGATATCAAAAAGTTCAACCTTTGCCAAAGGAATTTCTAGTCCAATGCCGGCTTTAACGCCCAAGGTTCCCTCATCAAGAAGGAAGTGGTCGATAATAACAGCCATTGACTCAGCCTTCTCCTGTTTTTTATCGTCACTAGGAGCGTTATCTGATTTGCCCCCACCGCCAGGCAGTTGCTTCAAAAAGTCAGAGATGTTATTTGCCGTAAGCTTTTGATGATACCAGATATGAGGTCCGATAATATGAATCTGGCGGATATGAACCCGTTTCTTAAAGAGCTCGCATAAAGCTATATCCAAATTAAGCGAGTCCATATGAAACATATATGGAGTATCATACCCATCAGGATTACCGATTTCAAGATGTTTAATATGTACCTTCCCCGATAAAACCGAAACATCTACAGCTTCAACCGAAGCCGGGACACCCAAAAATGCAGGGATTGCCGTATTGATTGAACCTTCAACAATTGAACCGATACGCCAAATTACAAAAACGAGGAGCAGGAAAATAAAAGCAAAAGAAAGCCCCACAATGCGGAAAATCTTTTTAGTCCTTGCAGTCATATCCTCTACTCCCCGTATTTATCCAAATGCAATTAAAGCTCAACACACCAATTGTGAGTGTCGGGCAACTCACCATACTGAATACCCTGAACAGTGCGGTAAAGCTTCTCAAGAACAGGCCCGCAACCGTCGCCTGTGGGCACCTTGATGACCTTGTCGCCTCTGTGAACCTCTGAGACAGGCGTTACAACAACGGCAGTACCGCAGGCACCAATCTCTGCAAAAGACTCAAGCTCTTCAAATGGGATTGGGCGCGTCTCAACAGGCATTCCCAAATCGACGGCAATCTGCTTGAGAGTCTTATTTGTTACAGAAGGCAAAACAGATGGCGAGTCTGGAGTGACATAAGTACCGTCAGCCTTGATGCCGATAAAGTTAGAGGTTGCGAACTCCTCAATATACTTATGCTCGCGTGCGTCAAGATAAAGCTCGACCGGGAAGCCGTCATGCTTTGCCTGAATGTGAGCATAAAGGCTGGCGGCATAGTTACCTGCAACCTTAACATGGCCGACGCCCTTTGGAGCGGCGCGATCATAGTCGTCATAGATAGCGGCGCGAACAGGCTGCAGGCCGCCCTTATAATATGGGCCAACAGGCATAACCATAATGATAAAGGTATATTCATCCGCGGGAGCAACGCCAATCTGAGGTCCCGAGCCGATTAAAAGCGGACGAATATACATAGAACCGCCGCTGCCGTACGGAGGGACATAGTCAAGATTATCATTAACGACGCGCTTCAACGCGTCCATAAACATCTCAACAGGGACAGGTGCCATGCAAGTGCGCATAGCCGTGCGGCACATACGCTCAGCGTTGGCTTGCGGGCGGAAGGCTCGAACCTTTCCATCCTTGCAACGGAAGACCTTCAGTCCTTCAAAAGCGGCCTGCCCATAATGAAGAGCGGAAGCTGCGATATGAAGCTTCAAATACGGGTCGCGGACAAGCTCCCCCTTATCCCATGCACCATTGCGCCATACATATTTGATATGGCTATTGGTATCCATGTACTTAAAACCGAGACTTGACCAATCAATATCCTTCATAAAACACCTTATCGTCAAAAGTTGAAAAAAAAGCCACTATCGGCCGTGTTTACAATGGTATCCCAACTAAAATATCTTGTCAAGCAGAATCACAATTCCTCATCAAGGAGTCTGACACCATGGTTCGGCGGAAGTTAGACACATCGCTAAATTTGTGATAAAATAGAATGTGATTTAATCATCTAAAAATGGAGTTTTACATGTCCGCTGTCGATAAAGTACTTGTTATCAATTCTGGGTCGTCCTCGCTTAAGTATATGCTCTTCAATATGAAGGATGAGGCTATGCTTTGCAAGGGTCTTGTGGAGCGCATTGGCGCTGATAATGCGAATCTGGTTTATCAGCCTACCGGTGGCGAAAAGCAATCCTTTGCAGTTAATGCTCTTACTCACGGCGAGGCCTTCGAGCATGTTCTTAAGGCTATCACGAATACTAAGGATGGCGTCATCAAGGATCTTAGCGAGATTGATGCCGTCGGCCACCGCGTTCTCCATGGCGGTATGGCATTTACCGAGCCGGTGAAGGTTAACGAGGATGTCAAGGATGCTATCCGTAAGTGCTTTGACCTTGGTCCTCTTCACAACCCGCCGAACTTGACCGGTATCGAGGCCTGCGAAGAGAAGATGAAGGGCGTTCCCAATGTTGCCGTCTTTGATACCGGCTTCCACATGACGATGCCAGAGGAATCATATCTTTATGCTATTCCGTTGGATTTGTACGAGAAATATGGAATCCGTAAGTATGGTTTCCACGGCACTTCACACAAGTACATTACCGAGACTGCCGCTTCGGTCTTTAACAAGCCTCTTTCAGACCTCAACATCATCACCTGCCACCTTGGCAACGGCTCATCTTTGGCAGCCATTAAGGGTGGTAAGGTTTTTGATACCACAATGGGCCTTACCCCACTTCAGGGTTTGATTATGGGTACCCGTTCCGGCGATGTTGACCCAGCCGTCTGCTTCTTCCTTGCAAAGAAGGGATACAGCGCAGAGGATCTTGACACGCTTCTCAACAAGAAGAGCGGACTTCTCGCCGTTGGCGGTACCGGCACCGGCGATATGCGCGACCTTTGCGAGGCCGTCAATGCCGGCAACAAGCAGGCTAAGATTGCAATGGATATGTTCTCACATCGCATTGTTTTCTACATCGGCGCTTACTATGCCCTTCTTGGCAAGATTGACGGCATCGTCTTCTCTGGCGGTATCGGCGAGAATAGCGACCAGGCCCGTAAGGCGATTTGCGACCGTTTGGCCGGTCTTGGCATCAAGCTTGATGAGGCTAAGAATAGCGCAACTCATGGCTCGCTTGAAAAAATTTCCGCAGACGATTCACTTCCTGTTTGGGTTATCCCGACCAATGAGGAGCTTATGATCGCCCGCGAAACTTATCGTATCGTTTCTGAATAACCAAAAATAACAAAGGTGGCAAACCAATGAACTTTCTTGAATCAATCTATCCAAAGGCTCAAGCAGCCAACAAGCGTATTGTTCTTCCCGAGGGTCAGGATCCTCGCGTGATTCTTGCTGCTATTAAGGTTAAAGAGCAGCGCCTTGCGACACCTGTCGTTCTTGCGACACCTGAAGAGCTTGCCGATGCCGAGGCAAAGGCCGGCGACACACTCAAGGCCCACGGTATTGAGGCTTTGGATTACACTAAGGCCGACATCGCCCCTGAACTAATCGCTGCATTCTTTGAGCGTCGCAAAGCTAAGGGCATGACCGAAGAAGAAGCCGACAAGACGATTCGTTCAAAGCGTCTTTATTTCGGCAATATGATGTTGAACCGCGGAATGGTTGACGGTCTCGTCGCTGGCTCAATCGCCTCGACACCTGATATGCTTCGCAGCTCATTCCACTGCGTTGGAACCGCCAAGGGTATTTCTCTTGCCTCCGCTTGCTTTGTGATGGATCTTAAGACCCCCACCCCATCCGGCGACGGCGTGCTTCTCTATGCCGACAGCGCGGTCAATCCCTGCCCTACAGCAGAGCAGCTCGTTGACATTGCTCAATCAACAGCTTGCACCTACAAGGCTCTTGTCGGCAAGCAGCCCCGTTTGGCGTTCCTCAGCTTCTCAACAAAGGGCAGCGCAAAGCATGAGCTCGTCGACAAGATGCGTATCGCCAAGGAGTTGACCGAACAGCGTTTTGCCGAGATTGGCCTTGATGCCGTTGTTGATGGTGAAATGCAGGCGGACGCGGCTCTCGTCCCATCTGTCGGCGCTTCTAAGAACAAGGGCGGCACGATTCAGGGCGATGCCAATATCCTCATCTTCCCTGACCTTCAGTGCGGCAACATCTGCTACAAGCTTACAGAGCGTCTTGCCGGCGCTAACGCCTTTGGTCCTATCCTCCAGGGTGTCGCCAAGCCGGTCAACGATCTCTCGCGCGGTTGCTCTGCCGATGATATCGTCGGCGTCACCGCGATCACCGTCTGCCAGGGTCTTTAATCCATTAAGGCGGTATCAAAAGGGGAACTTGGGCAAAGGCTCAGTTCCCCATTTTTATTTAAGGATAGCATAAACGAGGTATAGAAATGGCGGATGAGGGGCATATTGAAACACTGGCTCGGGGAATATGTATAAAGGATGGCTGTATCTTAATATGTCGCGGACGCAAGGCGGGCAATCTCTATTTTCCCGGTGGACACATCGAGTTCGGCGAAAGCGGAGCTTTTGCGCTTGAGAGGGAGATACTTGAAGAGACTGGGCTTGAAGGTCGTGCAACCGCATTTCTCGGATGTGCGGAGCATAAATTTCTCCAGCACGGCACTGAGGAGCATGCTGAAATCAATCTCGTGTATGCTTTAGATATCCCGAATGCAACGCCGCCAATCGAGGTAGCGGCGAAAGAGAGCTGGATTGCCTTTGACTGGATAAAGCTTGAAGACCTGCCGACTTCGAAGGTTGAGCCCGCGGCGTTGCGCGAGGTTGTCGTTAAATGGCACAGAGAAGCCGAGCTTGCCGCAAATCGCATAGCGACGACAAATTCTCTGGCTCAATAAACATAGGAGTAATTTGATGAAATATCCAATTGATTATACGGCAAAGGTTCGTGTTGCCTATTATGACACGGACCAAATGGGCATTGTATGGCATGGTAACTATATCAAGTACTTTGAGGACGCTCGAGAGGAGATGTTCCGCGAGATGGGGCTGCCTTATGATGCCGTTGAAAAGGCCGGCATAATGATGCCTATTGTGGAAGTTGACTTGAAGTACAAGCATCCCGCGAAATATGATGACATACTTTCAGTCAAGGTTCATGTTGAAGAACCGCCGAGGGCCCGAATTAAGATTGACTACGAGATTGTAAATCAAAACGGAGAGCTTTGCGTCACTGGTAGCACAACTCTCGGTTTTATCAATTCACAGACCCGCATACCTTGCCGCGCACCAGAGGCTCTCCGCTAAATGTGTCAGCCTTCTGGCTTTTGCTGCAACGAAAGGTCTTATAATGCATCCATAATGCCGAAATGCTCTTCAAGCGCGGCTTTTAGAGCGGAGCTTGTGCGTAAATATGTTGCACTGCATTCTCCGTTTAAGGAGATGGAGAGCAATGGTACGGACATTCCAGTTTCAGGGTCCGGAGCCATGGAAATTGCCTTGCGCCCGTTTTCAGACGGCAAATGAACGAGAAGGTTGTTTCTAAAAAATGACGACGGTTCATTAACGCAGTAGTAGTGAACATAGTTGAAGTCTATCGCTTCTTGAGGAGCTGAATCAAAGGAATAAAGTGAGACCCAGTTCCCATCGGAATATATTTCAACGACTGACTCGTTTCGCATATTCTTAACTATACGATAATCAGCCCCTTCGCGCGCCTGCACTTTATCATAGACAAATTCAAGGGGAGTGAGAGGTGTTCGTTGTCCAACGCCGACATCGACGATAAATTCGCGATTTTCGACATTAACCTTTAAAATACGATGGCGGCGCGCAGGCACGGCAAGGGCTTCTCCTTTCAGCCAACGCCCGAAATACTCAACTACATTGTACCCAAGCTGCCTTAATAACCAAGCGAAAAGTCCATTAAGCTCAAAGCAATAGCCTCCCCGCCGGCGAGTTACAATTTTTTCGAAGAGGTTGTCATAGGAGAGTGGTGCCGCACACCCCTTCCAGATATCGATATTTTCGTAAGGCACACTAAGCAGATGAGCTTTTTGAAGGGTTGCCAAATTTGAGGAGCTGACTTCATATAAATCAGCAGCTCCGATGCGCGATAAATAATCTGCAGTTCTGTTGTCCATTGAAATAATTCGTCCTTTGCAGTAATTAGCGTATCATAAAGATAAGCTGATTACGGTTTTTGCCGAAAAGCTGAATCTCGCGAACTTGTCCATACCATGCCGAACGAGAGAATTTGTAGTACCTAAACTTACTCTGCTTTTCTTTGGGAATTGCAAATGTCGACCATGTGGAATCATCAATCGGGAATGGAGCGGTCGCAAGCGTAACTCCATCTGAGAAGTCATCTTCATTAGCACCTGTAATGACCACATAAGAGTTTATTGGATGGATACAAACAGGAAGAACTCGCGCTGCGGTAGCTAGGATTGGAGAGCCGAAATCCAATGTGACAGTACCGTGCAAATTGGTAAAATTACCATAAGTTGAGCTCTGTCCGTCAAAGAGCCGCCCTGCTGTCGGCTCATTGCTGATTAGAGAGCATCTATTGAGACGACTCAAGTCTGCCCATGTGCGTCCAATCAGTTCGCTATGAGTATATTCTCTTGTCAGCATTGTTTCATCGCTCAATTTAAGGCGATAGGTATATTTGCAACCCGCTAACAACTTTGATTCTGAATCAACCCAAGGCAGCGTTACCTGATTCGCAACTTTTTCGCCATCACGATAAACATCAACAATGCCTAAATCTCCGTGACCAAAAAGGTATGGCTTATCAAAATCATTTGCTGCCTTGATATCAAATGAGCGAGGGCCTACACCATAAAGGTCTAGCTCTGAAATTGCTGAATAACGGCTTTGCGTATTGTAAAGCTGATAGTACTTAAATGGAGTAGGATTCGTAACGCTCAATAGCCCCTGCCCATCAGAAACCTTATTAAGAAAATGCAAAACTTCAGTAGCATTCGTTTTAAGGTCATCTAGGCTGTTTGCACCGAATAATCGCATATTTGCCATACGCTCGGGGAGGGTGCCATGTATAGAGGCATACCCAACTTTATAAATTGTCACAGGCTCAGTGAATGAGAAAATTGGCTGAGCGCTTTCTGGTCCTTTAGAGACATCTCTGTCAAATAGCACACTAGCGGAATTTGCAAGTGTCATATCATATCGAGATTGCGAAAGTGCTTCATAACTGCGCTCAAGTCTAACAACATGAAAATATTCACCTTCATAAGCTGCGAGATTTTCTGTTGTGGGTACTGCCTTGTAATGATAAGTAGTTCCAGCTTTAAGTGTGGGCGTCATATCTGCCCACGGTAATGTTACACTATTGGCTATCAGCTCATCATTGCGATAGATATCAACTGGCTTATCATACCATGCGTCAAGAACTGGCGCATCATTTGTCCCTGTAAGACCGAATTTAAGAGATTTTTCTTCAGGCTTACCATATAATTCAAACTCGGCAGGAGGGAAGTATGACATATTATACCCTCCGTTTGGAGACCATACAAAGCGGTAATATCGATATGCTGCAGTATTTGTAGGCACAGTCTCGTACCATCCAGAATAGGTATAATTGGTACCGGTAGTAGCTAATAGAACCTCATCGCTAAAGTCGGGTAAATTTGCTCCATAAAACATAGAGCCATTATAACGCTGTGTGATATAACTCCTGTATCCTCTGAAGAGTTCGACACGCACCTTGCAACCAAAATCCAATCCATCAAGAGAAGTCTGAGAATACATAGTAGATGTGTCACCATCATACATGTAGCTAGGATTGGATTTAATACTATTATCAAACATTCGCTTAGATAATGAATAAACAGAAGGACGAAGTCTGCTTGTATCACTCCATGCGCGCTCAAGTCTAATCAAATGGTAATAATCCTCGCTACCAGTGACTTCTGCGTCATCAGTCTTCTCAACCTTGTAGGTATATTTTTGAGAAGGCTCTAGCGTAGCTTTATCAATCCAAGGCAATGCAACATCATTTGCTATCAATGAGCCATCACGGTAGATATTGACATTGAAAAGAATTGAAGAGTTGATGGTTCTGTAATCATATTCACCGCGGGAGACAACCATATCGATGGATTTGACCTTCTCACTATAGCCGTAAAACTCAAGCTCTGCAATATTGGATTGCCCAGAAGCTTTCTTCGTAAAGTAATAGCGGTATGGCGCAGGATTCGCGATATAAAAATCACGATACGAAAAAGCTGTTTTATTAACATAAAATGTTGCCAAAGCAACAGCATCCGAGCGGTCATCCTTATTGGCGCCGTAAAATACAGTTCCCTCCAAACGGGCGGCTTGTCCACTACGGGGGCAGGTTCGCACCATCGTAACGATGCGAGGCTGAATAAAGTCAACACCAATTAAATTACCAGGTTCTTTATGAGTTCCGGGATTGCCATCAAAGACATTTGCGTTATATGCTTCACTCGTAGAATCTGAAATAATTGGATAACCTGAAATGATTTTGGTTACATCATTCCACGAATGGCCCAATCTAATAACATGCTCGTATGTAGTTGTATAGTCCAATGTTGAGTCGGTCGTAGAAACAACCCTATAAGTATATTTACTATTGGGAGATAATGTACCATTGTCAGCCCAAGGGAGAGTTACATTCTGAGCAACAAGAGCGCCATTGCGATAAATATCGACATTTGAATTTATCGTAGCATCGACAACAGGCACATCATTAGTCAAAAAACCAGCCACCCTAGCTCCGAAATCATATCCATAAATCTCAAGTTCTGAAGCATTCCCATAAGAAGGAGAGACATAGAAAAAGCGGAATGGTGAATTTTCGGCAGGTATAATATCAGCCCACCCATTTACAACTGAACATGTACCAAGTGCATTAGCATCGGAAAAATCATCTGCATTTGCGCCGTAAAAAATGGCATTATTTAAGCGCGATACCTGACCTGAGCGCGGAGCCACGCGAATATACCTTGCCACTACAGGCTTACCAAAATCAACACCAATTGTAGCCGCAGCAGTATTTTCATAATAATCGGTTTTAACACCGTTAAAAAGAACCCTGATATCCTTATACCCAGTGCCAGATGCGGCCCCTATCATACGAACAGATGGGCGAACCTTTGTCACATCTTGCCAAGAACGCTCCAAGCGGACTATATGCGTATATTGAAGCTCTGCCGAATCTCCCCCTTCTACATCAATTCTATAAATGTAGTCCTTACCTGGGAAAAGTCCACCTGTCGTATCAGTCCAAGGCAATTCAACATTTGACGCAAGAAGGGTATAATCGCCATTTGAAACTTTGCGCGAAATCGTTACAGTCCCCTCGCCTGAAATCACAGGTTGGTCGTTTACAGCAAATGGAGATACCGAAAAATCCGCCACAACTGCATGCGACGCAAGAACTGAAATCAATGCTACACACCAAAAAGCAAAAGTCCGATTCATAATCTTCCTCGCAATAATGATGCACAATAAGCTCAACGAGAGATTATTGTGCAAAACAGATTTCAAGACTAAACAAAAAACGGTTCTTCCTTAAAAAGTTTGGGTAAAACCAAGTTTTAATTAGGTCGTAAAATCAAGTTTACATAAAAAACCTGGAACACGCATTCCGAGAAAGTCTTTTATTTAACCTAATGTTAATAATTTATACTTTATAAAAACGATTGTCAAATTTTTTGCTTTGAAATCACCCCCCTCCGTAAATTTTGTACATATATTATTATATTACAACATTTTATGAAGGCTTAATATTTTTTATATAAAAACACAAGACATCATTTGATGTCGCAAATGACGCTGTGTTATTAAATTGGATACAACTAACAAATTGCATCAAGTTTAGTTTATGAAAGGTAATGCTTTCACAAAGAACCTTTAAGAGTCAGACTATTACACTTGACACAACAATAAAACCTCACTATACTAACACAATAAATAGTCGATATCACAAAATCTCTGCGTTCTTTGCGGGAAAACTTTTTAAGGGGACAGGCCTTTTCAGTTTCTCTCTAAGAGTTCTGCGGTGGCTGCTCCGTCCGCCACCATCCACCACAATCATTAACCTTTAAGTGTCACACTATTACACTTGACACAACAACAAAACCTCTCTATACTAACACAATAAATAGTCGATATCACAAAATCTCTGCGTTTTTTGCGCCTCTGTGTTCTCTGCTTTAAAATTAAACCTACCACTCGCATTTTGTTCCGCACCGTAATCTCATTTTGTACCGAATAAAAAAGGGGACAGGCCTTTTTGTTTCATTACGGCTCTGTCTAAAATTATTGATATGCGACAAATTATTTTGTTATACTTGTATCAAATCTAGTAAAAAGGAGGACTCTACCCACACTTTTTAAGGAAGAGCCTTTTTTGGTAATATATCTGTCAAAGGGACAGGCAACAGATACAGTGCTATACAAAATTATTGCCAAACATCTTCTTTTTTGGTAATATATTTGAACGAGGGACAGACCCAAAGTCTGCCACATTCACCACAAGGAGACAACAATGAGAAAACCAAGAGTCAAGAATATAGGCGAAAGCTACTACCATATAGTAAGCAGATGTATCTTCAGTCAGTTTTTACTGGGGGATACAGATAAAGACATGTTCGTCAAAATGATGCGTACAATAGCCTATTTCAGTGGAATAGATGTGCTCAACTATTGCGTAATGGATAACCACTTCCACCTTCTTGTCCATGTGCCGGAGCCATCAAAGCCCACAGAAGCACTATTACTAAAACGCATATCAGCACTCTATGGAAGCCTCCACGCAGCTGACCTAAAGAGCCGCTGGCATGAACTAAAGAAACACAACCGTCTTGATATCGTAGAAGAAGAGCAAGGAGCCTTCATTCGCCGCATGGGAGATATAACACCCTTTATGCAGTGCCTAAAGCAACGCTACTCAGCCTGGTATCGTGCTCGGCACGACTACAAGCAAGGCACAATGTGGGAAGGCCGCTTCCGCAGCACCCTCGTAGAAGGCACCACAGAAACGCTCTCCTCAATCTCAGCCTACATCGATCTAAATCCCGTCCGCGCAGGCATAGTAGATGACCCCAAAGACTACAAATGGGCAGGCTTTGCCAATGCGCTGAAAGGTGATAGCAAAGCAATGGAAGGCATAGCAAAGATGTATGACAAAACAGCTAGTGACACATCCTTTGCAGATTTGGCGAAAGAATATCGTCTAAAACTCTATGTACGCGGCTCCGATGCAATAGAGCCAGAAAAGGTACAAGAAGTAATAGATGAAAAAGGCGAGTTGCCGTTATCGGTAATACTACGCTGCAAAATACGCCATTTCACCCATGGAGCCATCATAGGCTCTAAAGACTTCGTCAACG
>JAZUMF010000038.1:0-17517 GCA_045603485.1 Kiritimatiellia bacterium
TGATATACCAAAATCTTGACTCAATAACTTCCTATAGCTCAAGCAAAGTTTGCAAGTAGGAGCAGTTTGATAGTTTGCGAGTTTGACAGTTTTTTCACACGGCGAAACTCCTCAACTCCCAATCTCCTCTTCTCCAAGTAGCGAAAGCAATCAATCAACCTTTAAGAATCAAGTTACAATCTCTCTGCGTCTCTGCGGCTCTGCGCGGTCTCTGCGATAAACTTTTTTGCTATATATTTTTACAAAATCTTTGCGCCTCTGCGATAAAATTTTTATTACTGCCACCCGCATTTGTTCCGCATCGTAATCTCATTTTGTAGCCACCGAACAACCTTTAAGCACAGAACCGCTGCAAAATCTTCGCTTTACTTTAGACCTTATCAGAGGGCAGACATTTTTTCTGACACGGTGAGGAGCTCCCCGAAAAAAATATTGTTTACAAACTAAAAAAAAATTTGTTATCATAAGTGCGAGCACGACGCTCATTTCACTTAACATCAACCTTAAAAGTAATTAACATCCAAAGAAAAGGAGAAATAATATGAACGGAATCCCGGTCACCAATGTTCGTAACTTCGCTATCCTAGGTCATAGTGGAAGCGGAAAGACAACTCTAACGGATGCGATCGCTTTTAAGCTGGGACTAAATGACCGTCAAGGCTCAGTTGACAACGGTAGCAGCATCTCGGATACTCACGAGGAAGAAAAAACCCGCAAGATGTCAATCTTTGCCGACACCTTCTCTGCAGTTCACAAATGCAATAACGGGCAAGACTATCTTGTAACATTTACCGACACCCCAGGAGCCCCCGGTTTTTATGGACAGGCTCGCGGTGCTGTACGCGCTGCCGACTTTGCGGTAATTGTCGTTGATGCTGCCTCAGGCATTGAAGCCGGCACAATCCGTTCGTGGCAAATCTGCACTAAGCACAACCTCTCTGCAATCGCTTTCGCTGTTACAGGATTAGACAAGGACAACACCAGCTACGAAAAGACAATTCAAGAAATCCGTGAGAATTTCGGTAAAGGCTGCTGCCCGATTACAGCACAGACCGCCGAGGGAACGATTAACATTTTAGACAAAGAAGATTTACCTGAAGAGCTTGGAGAAACCCGCACATTTTTGGCTGAATCTGCAGCAGAAACATCAGAAGAACTGATGAACAAGTACTTCGAAGAAGGCACACTCTCTCCTGCTGAAATTCGCTCAGGGCTTCTTGTCGGTGTCTCTGATGGCTCAATCCATCCTATTTATGCGGTGTCACCGCTTTCGGGCAAGGGACTTCCTGAAATGCTTGATAGCATCTGCAAGCTCCTGCCCGGTCCCGGCGTTCGCCAGTTTGCCGACATTGAAGGAAATATCCAGCCATCTGATGCCGACGCTCCGTTTACCGCTCAAGTCTGGCGTACCGAGATTGACACTTTTGTCGGTCAGCTTAGCTTCATTCGCATCCTCTCTGGAACTCTGACTCCCGGTGCGACGCTCCAGAACAACAATACCAATACAACCGAAGTCGTAAGCGGTCTTCTTCAGATTATTGGCAAAAAACAGCAACAGGTACAAATTGCCGGTCCAGGTGAGATTGTTGCCCTTCCCAAGCTTAAGAACACTCACACAGGTGATACGCTTTGCGCCGTTGGCACGACAACAGTTCTGCCGCCTATTGACTATCCTCAATCGGTCATGCATGTCGCAATCTCGGCAAAAACCCAAGCCGACGAAGATAAGATTGGCACCGCCATGAAGCGCCTTCAAGATAGCGACCCGACTCTGTTGTTTGAGAAAAACGAGGAGACCAAGGAAGTTATCATGAAGGGACTTGGCGACATTCATGTTGATGTTGCGGTTGCCTTGATGAAGTCTCAATCCAATGTAAATGTCGAGATTTCAACACCAAAGGTTGCCTATCGTGAGACTATCACAGGTGTTGGCGAAGGTCATCATCGCCACAAAAAGCAGACCGGCGGCCATGGACAATTCGGAGAGGTCTATCTGCGCATCGCACCGATGGCGGAGGGTGACACCGAATGGTTTGTTGACAAGACTGTAGGCGGCTCAATCCCCGGCAACTTCATGCCCGCCGTTGAAAAGGGCGTTAAGGAGGGTCTCTTGAAGGGTGCCGTTGCCGGCTATCCTGTTCAAGGCGTGAAGGTTGAAGTATACGATGGCTCATTCCATCCGGTCGATTCATCTGAAGTCGCCTTTAAGATTGCAGCGGCACGCGCCTTCAGGGAAGCGATGTCACAGGCAAAGCCATCCTTGCTTGAGCCGATTATGACCGTGACAATTACAATCCCTGACAGTTATATGGGAGCCATTACAGGCGACCTCAACCATCGTCGCGGAAGAGTCCTCGGCATGGAAATGCAAGATAATCTCCAAGTCATTACAGCAGAAGTACCTATGGCAGAGCTCTTCCAGTATCCCGCACAACTCCGCAGCCTTACTGGCTCCCGCGGAAGCCACGAGATGACATTTGCCCGTTATGACATAGTTCCGTCGCAGATTGCAAAGAAAATTGCAGCTGCCCGAGAAACAGAACTTGCATTTGACGACGAATAAGTGTAAAATCTTTCTCCCGATTTTGAGAAAGAATGGAAACTCAGGACAGACAATTGCCGATTGGCAAAATAATTCGCGACGCACGCCGTGCCAAGCGCCTCACTGGAATGCAGCTAGCCCAAATGACTGGCTGCACCCAGTCTGCTATAAGCCAGTTTGAAGGCGGTAAGACAACGGCACTTCGTCAAGATACAATCGAGAAAATTGCCAAGGTTCTTGATGTTACCCTACCCGAGGAAGTCAACTTGACAGAGTCTGCTGCAGAAAATGCTCTCGTGCAGACTCCACCCGCTCCTCGCGCGCCGGAGGCGGCATTCTGCCCTAATAGCGAATGTCCGTCAAATCTTCCTTATATGGTTGGCGACGAATTGGTCTTTCATCCTCGTCGCCAGCCAAATCCCGCGGCAACATTTTGCCCTTGGTGTGGTGAATTGCTTATACATACTTGCCAGGAGTGCGGTGCACCTGTTACAAGATCGGCATTCTGCACATCCTGCGGGGCAAAGCGCGTAGAGGCGGCAATTGACATTGCGAACCCATCTGAGTGGGCTAAATCTCGTCTGCGCGAGATATCAGAAATTGATTCCCTCATATAACGGGGATTGCTGCCCTTTTCAGCACTAGACCGTTTTTCTTTCACCTATGGATTTAACATCCGCAATCTTAAAAAAAGCCGAAGCGTTTATTGATGCTAACGACCTATTGCGGGATGTTGCCAGATTAGGGCTTGCGGTTTCAGGCGGTTCTGATTCGATGACGCTTCTCCATATCATCCCGATGATATGTAGCAAACGCGGAATTAAAACAATAGTGCTTTGCTTTGACCATGCGATTGCAGGCGAAAACTCCGCGGCTGAGGCTGAATTTGTGCGGCAGGCCGCAATTGCAGCCGAACTGCAATATGACATTGAGAGAGCGAATCCGCCCGTAGAGCCTGTTGCAGGGCTATCTATGGAGATGGCGGCACGCAATGCCCGTAGGGACTTTTTCCTCAGGATGGCCGCCAAGCATAACCTTGATGCTATTGCAACCGGCCACCAGCAAAATGATGTTGCAGAGACACTGATGCTTAGGCTCTTTAGAGGCGCAGGAGCTACTGGGCTCTCTGGACTTCGCCCAATGTCTCCCGCTCAAAAAAATACAGTGCCCAAGATTATACGCCCTCTTCTTCCATTTGGGCGCGAAGAGCTGCGAAACTATCTTCAGTCGCAGTCAATCCCTTGGATGGATGATGTCTCCAACGCCAATCAAAAAATACAGCGCAACAGAATTCGCCTTAAACTCTTACCAACCCTGGCGCAGGCATTTAACATTGAAGAAACGACACTCACATCAGCCATTGCCCAGACTGCAACCATACTAAGAGATGAAGACAACTATTTAGATACCCTTGCGACAGAATGGCTATCAAAAATAGACCCGTCTATCTTGCCGATTGACGCCGTAAGAAACGAGCCAAAGGCTCTTGCAAGACGAATCGTCCACCAATGGCTCCTTAAAAACGCCCCGAAAGAAGCTGCTAGTTTTCAGGTAGTTGAGGAAATACTCAATAAAGGCAAAAGCTCAATCAATCTTCCCGAAAACCTCGCTCTTCGCATCCGTAATGGCGCACTGCGGCTTGAAAGACAAGGCTGCGATGAAGTAAAGGCCCCTAAAGAAATCGAGTTACACATGGGGATAAATCGTTGGGGAGACTACACTATTACAGTAAGCGAATCCGCTGAAATCGTAAGAGAAAAATCGCATCTCGGAAGTTGGCCGACGAAATGCACCATTCCCAAAGCACTTCTTAACGGCAAGCGGCTTTTTGTCAGAGTACGCAAAGATGGCGATTCAATTACTCCATTCGGCATTAAAGGCAGCCAAAAGCTACAGGACATTTTCGTAAACGAAAAACTTCCAAAGGAAGAACGCGGACTATACCCTGTCGTCCTCTGCGATAGCGACATTGTTTGGCTTCCGGGCTATAGAATCAATGCAGACTATGCGGCAAAAGAAACGACTGAACTGATTCTCATTGAAATTTCCAGATAAAGGGCTTACAATGTACTCAAAGCAAGAGCTGATCAAACAGTTGAAAGCGTTGAACGCGCCCCAAAACTCCCTTGTAACGGTACACACCTCATTGCGGGCCGTGGGAGAAACCGAAGGCCGAGGAGAGGGCGTATTGGAAGCCCTGATTGAATACTTTACCGCCGACGGAGGCATTCTCACCATACCGACGCACACATGGAAAAACCTCGCTCGGGCATCAAAGCAAGAGCCGACACTTGAAGAGAGCTCAAGCGAAACATCAATCGGCACTCTTCCCTCCATTGCCGCTGTTCATCCAATGGCACGAAGATCACTACACCCCACCCACTCTCAAGCGGTCTTTGGCAAGGAACGGGACGCTGTAGATGCAATTGCCCGCAGAGATGACGCAGCAGAGACATCGACAGACCCTAAAGGCATTTATGGCGCCCTCTACGAGCAAAATGGCTATGTTTTGCTCTTGGGAGTCGGCCATGAAAGCAACACATACCTTCACTGCGTTGAAGAGCTCCTAAATGTGCCTGGGCGTCTCACCGATTACTTTGTACCTACAAGAGTACGCCTAAAAGACAACTCTGTAATACTCCATCCTTTACGCCACCATTTAGGCCATCCCTCATTTCACTATCCAAAGCTTGAAGCCGCATTTCGCTATCATGGAGCAATTGAGTATGGTCAATTCGGCAATGCCAAAGTTCAACTGTGCAACTGCCGAAAAATGTACGAAATTGTAAAGCTCATCTACTCTCGAAGTAACGGAATTGAGCTTATGAACGACGACGAGCCGCTCAACGAGTCTCTCTACAAATAAATGTGCATGGGCAACACTGCCCTAAACCTGTTGAAGGGAGAGTCCTTATTGCTGCGATTCGCCCGTCAAACTTCTTTATCTGCGATATTGAGAGGCGTCAACGCCCAGCACCTACCTTGGTGCTACCCGAAGCACAGCCTCAAGCGTCGAAGAGCCTTGCTTGGGTGAAATAACTCCAAATGACAATGTACAACCCGTCGGAATTATTGGCAACACCTTTGATACTTGCGACAGCTTCTTTTTTTCATCCTTCGACAGCTTTACCGCTCCGAATGATGAAAGCATCTGGACGGCTGAAACAACCTGCCTAAGCTCTAACGATAACGGATCTATATTGAAGTAGGCAAAAGCGCAAAGATTTGAGGCCTTGGCAAGTTCACCGTAAAAATCCTTCCAGGCTTTGCCGTTTACCGGTTGCGCCTTGCGCTGAGCACGCAAACTCTCCATTGCGGTACAAATTGTATTGCCGCCATGAAGAGCAAAAAATGGACGGAGCATTTTGGGGATGTCCCGACTTAAAGCGGCTTTCATTGCGTCCTCACTTATATTGAGATTGGGGATGATTGCTGTAATAGCCGGTACATCAAAGGCAAAAAGCTTTGCTCCATAGGGAGTTCTATTGATATAAAGAACAGCGTCATCGTCAGACAAAACGCCTTTTTCGCAGGCGAGATACTCTTGCACGACAGGTGCCGCAAAATGAGACGGCAGCAGAACCAATGCTATGGCATGATCCGCCGCCAAAGAGGAAGCGATGGCATTTCTCCCCGAGAGCGAATAATCAAAAAGGCTGCCGCAAAGCTCAACCTCCTCTTTTGACAATGGTAAATCAACCCTCACGCAAATATCCTCGTCTGGAAATGAGACCGAGCACACGGCATTACCGCCATCAGCGGCGAAGCCAAGCTTTCTTAAATATGGGTTTTTGACGATAAATGCGTGTGCCGTCTTTGACTCGATATCGCCGTTATCCAATTGCAGAACCTCTTTTGAAGTGCACATATCGGCAAAATCCAAAGGCTTGTCATACAACTTTGCCAAAAGAAGATTATCCTTAATTGCCAAAGAGAGAATTTGAGGTTTTGAGGCCTTTTTTGAAGCGATGTCAACATATCGGGTACCATCTTCTAAAGAGGAAAGCCTCCCTAATCCCGGCACCCAGTTTATCGCCATAAAAAATCTAATGAGAAAAGCTCTCCGCTTCATCGGCGATGCCGCGCAAAGGACATATCCGTTTTTTGCGTTATCGGGTAAAAGCGATGACACCAGCATATCGCCGACTGCGATACGGAAGGTCCAATAAACGCCGGGCTCCTTTGCCAAATCCTTTGCCTCGAGACCGTATCCGCTTAAAAACTTACTGACGACAGGAGACTCAAGCTGCTTCCTCCATGTATCACGGATATCGCGATGGACGCCGACGACAATTGCATCCTTTGGAACAGACTGCAAAGCTCCATCTTGATTATCAGGCTGCAACAAAAAAGCTACGGCAAGCACAGCCGCAATAACAGCCGTCACAAGAACCCATCTGGGAATATATCTTGTCTTTTCCATAACTAAGCCCTTAACAAAAAAAGCGTGAAGCGAAAGAAACGCCACACGCCTATTTTAAGATGGAGCGGGCGAAGGGAATCGAACCCTCGTGTGAAGCTTGGGAAGCTCCTATTCTGCCATTGAATTACGCCCGCAAACGATACTACTAATTCTAAATGTTAAAGCTTTTTATGTCAAGCAAAATTTAGCAAACATCTTGCGATTTCAGACCTTAAATCGCGTTTTGAATGTAGCCACACCATCAAATACGCGCGGTGGTTCGCGAATAAATACCGATAGGGCATGCTCAAGCCTGTGATAATTGATCGAGTGGTCGCTACTGTGAACCGAGAATGACATCGAATAAACGCCACTTTGGAATTGCGAGGCATCAAGCTCAAGAGTTATGCAGCCGTCGCCCTTATCGATATATGGAATTTCAAAACCCTCTAATTGGGTATTGCTGCCGAAGATATTGCCAAACTCATTACGCCAAATGCTAAACCCGAAGACAGGCGTCTCGATACGACGCATCGCTTCATAATGGATTGCCACACGAATAATGCGGTCATCTCCCACCACATCGATAGGAGCGCCATCGGCATTGATAAGCTCCATCCTCTTAAGGACAACCTCTTTCGTTCCCCACTCAACCATATCAATCGGGCCGACTGCTTGAGCAAAAATTGAACTGCGATACTTCTCTACCATCATGCCAGGCTCGCCGATATCGACGATAGTACCATGGTCGAGAATGGCAATCCGATCCGAAATTGACATAATTGTCCCGAGATCATGGGAAATCAGCAAAAGCGTCTTGCCCGACTTGCGGAACTCCGTCATTCTTTCGATGCAACGCTTCTGAAAATCGACATCGCCAACAGCCAAGACCTCGTCGACCAAAAGAATATCAGGGTCTATTTGAACGGCAACGGAAAAACCGAGTCTAACATACATTCCCGATGAGTAAAAACGGACTGGCTGGTCGATAAACTCCCCGATTCCGGAGAATTCGACAATTTCATCGAAACGCTCCTTCATTACAGATTGGGGGATATTCATAATTGAGCCGTAAAGAAAGACATTTTCGCGACCAGTCAAATCCGGATGGAAGCCCGCTCCAAGCTCAAGGAGCGATGAAATTCTACCATTTGTACGGACAGCGCCACGAGTAGGCGCCATAGTGTTTGAAATAACTGACAGCAAAGTTGATTTGCCGGCGCCATTACGGCCTATGATACCCAAAGTCTCGCCTTTGCGGACATCGAAATTCACATCAGAGAGGGCTGTAAAGACCTTGCGCGGCTTACGGCGGAAGGTATCGACAATAAGATGCTTGAGCGAACCGCCTCCCGCAGCCGTCAAGGGGAACTGCTTCCACACATGGTCAACCTGAATTGCAAGATCGTCTCTCATAAAACATCTCCAAATTTACGGTCGCCAACCCTAAGAACAGTCCTTCCCAAGAAAAGAACAAGCAGACACGCGGCAAAAGAAAGGCAAATCGGCATCCAGCCGTCGACGGCTACAGGAAGCTCATCTCCCAAATTCGCCTTTGCGCCAAGTAACGCTTTACGATACAATGTCAAAATTCCGGTCATTGGATTAAGATATATCCAAGGCAGCAGGCTATCTGTAAATTTTTTGGTAATGACATCTGTCTGGAAACTCATAGGATACATAATCGGCGTAAGGAAAAACCACGCTTGAGAAACAACACCGATTATATGCTCGGTATCTCTAAAGAAAACATTTGAGGTACTGCAAAAACAGGCGATTCCCAGGCATAGCACCATTTGCATCGCAAATGCGGGTAATATCAGCCAAATATCTGTAAAATCAGCGGACCCTGAGACGACAAGATACAAAACAAGGACTATAAAAGTCAGGAAGAAATTTATAGCATTGGCAAGAGCGGTCGACAGGGGCAAAATAATGCGTGGGAAAAAGACCTTCTTTACGAGATTTGAATTCCCCACTATCGCGTGCAACGAATCATTCAAGCAACTCACCGTGAATTGCCACGCGATAATACCGGTAATCAAATAAGGCAGATAGCCGTCTCCGCCAAACTTCAAAAGCTTGGCAAAAATGGCATACATCAAAATTGAACACAAAGGAGTCAACAAAGACCAAAAGAATCCAAGCACGGAATTTTTATACCGTATTTTAAGATTCCTTGAAACAAATTTGCCTATCAACTCCCGCTTCGCCATAAGAGACGATTGCGAACCATTCGGTGGTATAATCATAGCAATACATTTTACATCAAATACCCATCAAGCGCAAGAAGAGCGAAAAACATAATCTTCCCTTTTATCAAAAACAATGATAC
Organism: Kiritimatiellia bacterium; assembly: GCA_045603485.1. Lineage (GTDB taxonomy): Bacteria > Verrucomicrobiota > Kiritimatiellia > RFP12 > JAAYLN01 > RGIG5952. The sequence continues at coordinate 9,280 of JAZUMF010000038.1, forward strand.
AATTGTTTTTTTGGTGAAGGATAAAACACAATGAAGAAAAACCGTACGCTTTTTATTGCATCGCAACCATTTTTTGAAAAAAGAGGCTCTCCTATACGCCTTGGCTTTGATTTGCTTTCATTGTCTCAACTAGGTTATGAAGTTGACTTCATCACCCTTCCTATCGGCGAGAAGCGCGAAATTCCAAATGTTAGAATAATCAGAGCCCCCAACCTTTTCTTTGCAAAAAAAATCTCAATCGGCCCCTCACCGCTAAAGTTGGCCTTTGACTTTATTATCTTTTGGATGGTTCTTTGGCGTGTGATATTCAAGCGATATACAATCGTGCACGGCGTTGAGGACTGCGGAATAATCGCCTTAATCTGCGGACGCATCGGTCTGGCAAAGGTTATCTTTGAACGCCATTCCGACCCTGCCAGCTACAAAAAATCCGGAATCGTAAAAAATGCCATTGTAAAGATTTATACCAAGGTCGAGCGTTTTGTCATGCGCCATGCCGATGCAGTCATCGGAACAGGCCCTGGTCTTGTCAAAAATGCAGCTGAATACGGCAAGGCGGCAAGAACCTGCCTGATTCCAGATATTCCATCATCACTAACAGAGGCCGACCCGAATGCCGCTGAAGCAGTCAGAGCGAGTTATGTCCAAGACGCTAACAATATCCTGATTGGCTATGTTGGCTCATTTGCGGTATATCAGGGAATCGACCTTCTCTTCAATGCGATCCCCATAGTCGCAAAACAGGAACCTCGAGCCCGATTTGTCATCGTTGGCGGCAGTGATAAAGAAATTGCCGAAAGGCGCGAACAGCTCGCAAAAGCGGGTTGCCTAGATTCGGTTGTATTCGCCGGCTTTATCGACCCTGACACTTTACCTACCCACCTCGCCGCACTTGATATTCTCCTTTCACCCCGCACATCGGGAATGAACACCCCCTTAAAGCTCCTTGACTATCTCAAGGCTGGCGTTGCCATAGTCGCAACCAACTGTGAAGCTAATCGCCTGATTCTCGACAAGAACACTGCACAGCTCACACGGCTCACACCCGAATCCTTCGCCGAAGGCATTTTGCATTTGTGTTCAAATCCCGAGAAACGCATCACCTTAACCAATGGCGGCAAGGCAATTCTAGCTAAGCAGCACAACTTCAACTTCTTCAAAGAAAGCCTTGGAAAATGCTACGAATATGTCCTATTGCCAAAAAAATAACTTGACAAAGTCATTTTTTTTGTGCATTGTCTTTATGCGTAAATTCTACTGTTTGAAGTAAGGACACCCCAATTCAATTCACAAGAATTTATTAAAAATTTTGATTGCAAAAGATCAGAAACGGAATCCGCAGATATGAGCGAAGCAAAAGAAAAAGCAGCGACGGGCAAACATCTCGTTATCGTAGAATCACCGCACAAGGCTCAAACCATTGGTAAATTTCTTGGGCCAGACTATATTGTACTTTCCTCTAAAGGGCATATACGCGACCTTCCTGCGCGCAGCCTAGGTATTGACATTGAGAACGGCTTCAAGCCTCAATATGAAGTCTCAGAAGCCTCCCAAAAGGTCGTCTCTTCGCTTAAAGCCGCAGCAAAAAAGGCTTCAGATATCCTCCTCGCCTCAGATCCTGACCGCGAAGGAGAAGCCATCGCCTGGCACCTTCGCGAAGTCCTTGCCCCAGTTGCAAAAAACAAGCATTTTTACCGTATACAGTACAACGAAATCACCCCTCGGGCAGTCAAAGCCGCATTAGCCAACCCAGGCGAGATAAATATGCCGCGCGTCGACGCTCAGCAAACTCGCCGCCTTATAGACCGCATTGTCGGCTACAAAGTCAGCCCATTCATTTGGCGTAACATCAAGGGAGGCTCAAGCGCAGGCCGCGTACAATCCGTAGCCTTGCGTCTCGTATGCGAACGCGAACGCGAAATAGCAGCCTTCAATCCCGTTTCCTATTGGGTTATAGGGGCAATTCTCAAAAAGAATCCATTTGACCCCTTCTTCGCCAAGCTTACGCGAATCAATGGCGCAAAGGCTGAAATCACATCTCTTGAGCAATCCGAAAAGATTCTTTCAGACCTCGCCTCACGCAAAATGGAAGTCGAAGCCATCAATAAGCGTGAATTGGTTAAGCATGCGCTGCCTCCTTTCATCACAAGCTCCTTGCAGAGGGCAGCCTCAAGCATTCTGGGCTTCACTCCCGGCAGAACGATGTCCATAGCGCAAAAGCTCTATGAAGGTATAGATATCGGCGGCGCGGAAGGCCCTGTAGGTCTCATTACCTATATGCGTACCGATGCGCCTGCCGTTGCGCGTGACGCACAAGAGGCCGCCCTTGATTTTATCAATCGCGAATATGGCCAGGCCTTTGTCCCAAGCAAGCCCAATCTTTACAAAAGCGGCGCCAAGGCCCAAGAGGCTCACGAAGCCATACGCCCGACCGATGTCACACGCACCCCGGCCTCGCTCGCCAACAAACTTGATTCTGCGGAGCTCAAGCTGTACGATTTGATTTGGCGCCGTTTCGTATCTTCGCAAATGGCTGACGCAAAATTAAGTCAGCGCACCGTTCTCTTTGATGCAGCGCCCGTTGGACCAACCGTCGCCGATTTCGACAAATATACCTTCTCGGCAACAACAACAGAGGTTGTCTTCCAAGGCTTTATGAAAGTAATGGAGCTTGATATCCGCAAGCTCATCTCATCACCGGACGGCAAAGATACCGAAGTCGCCCAGGAAGAAGACACCGATGATGTCGTGCGCATCCCAGAGCTTGACATTGGTGAAGTAATTGACATCAAAGACATCAAGTCAGACCGCAAAGAGACCAAGCCCCCAGCTCGGTACTCTGAAGCAATGCTCATCGATGCCCTCGAAAAGAACGGCATTGGCCGTCCGTCGACATACGCGTCAATTATGGACAATATCATAAAGCACGAGTATGTCACACGCGAGCGCCGCACACTCTTCCCGACCGAGCTTGGCATGCAAGTTGTAGACATTCTCGTCAGCAAGCTCCCGACACTCTTTGAGGTAGGCTTTACCGCTGAAATGGAGTCCGACTTAGATAAAATCGAGGGCGGTTCAATTGAATGGGGTAAACTCATGGACGAGTTTTATGCCAAATTCACAAGCTGGATGGACGGCACAAAAGATCCGCCTGCCGATATCGGCTCCGTTCAAACAATGCTGACAGTCCTCAAAGATGTCAAAGAATGGCTCCCCGCAGAAAAAAGAGGTCGTCGCGTCTATGACGACCAAAAGCTTACCGAATCGATTTCAGAACAGTTCAATGCAGGAGTAAAGCCGATTTCAAAGCGCCAGCTAAGTGCCCTTGCCGCAATGGCATGGCGTTATCGCACACAGCTTACCGGTATTGAAGATACACTCAAGCGACTCAAACTGGATGATGTTATCAAGTCGGAAAATCCGCAAACGCCGCCAGAGACCCTAGAAAAGCTTGACCTGCTTATGGCGATGGAGCTGAATGAAAACCAAAAGCGTTTTATCTCATCCATATCACGCCAGGCCAAGAGCGGACGCAACCTTTCTCAACGGCAAATTGCCGCAGTCGATCAGGCGTTCCTCCGCAATCTTCCAAACATGGCAAACAAAGACGAGATCGCTCAAAAATTCGAAATTACCATTGCAGCGGATGCCGAAGAAGCCGACAATGAGAGCCCGGCTCTAATTGCCGCACTTTCAAAAATCACAGAGTGGAAAGAGCCCGTAAAGCGTGGAAAGCGCGTCTTTGACGATGCGGATTTCTTCAAATCAGTCAAAAAGCAATTTGATGAACGCGGAGCACTCTCCGTCAAACAGCGCGCGGCAATGCGTAATATGATTGGCAAATACAGGTCTCAAATCCCAGAGGCTGACGAACTTGCCCCAAAAAACAAGGCGGATGATGCAAAATGACATCTGCCGGACAACCGGTGTACAAATCGGACAGTTATCTTACGACTCTTAATGCTGTGCCAAATGTCGAAGACATTGAGGCCCTGCCGGTTCATCACAATGCCGCAAAGGACCCCCTCGTGGAGTCGTTCTGCCGCCATATAACCACTGAACGCAACGACTCCCCGAACACAATCTCCGCATACCTCAAAGACATCGCCCAATTAGCGGCATTCGCCTTCGACAAAACAGAGCCGCCCTTTGATTGGTCATCCCTTGACAAGTATGCCATCCGCGCATTCCTCATAGAAGTACAAAAAAAAGGGGCAGCACCGACAACCACAAGACGCAAGCTCTCGGCAATTCGCACATTCTACAAATTTTTGCTGCGCGAAGACCTGGTAAAACGCAACCCCTGCCAACAAGTAAGAGGGCCAAAGGCCGCACGCAAACTCCCCGACATTCTAACCCACGAACAAATCTCGGCTCTTATAGAATCGCCGCTCAAAGACCTCTCAAATGCGGAAATCCCCACACCAAATGACAGCTATGCCGCATGGAGAGACAGTGCCGTCTTTGAATTTCTCTACAGCACCGGCGCCCGCGTTGCCGAAGCCGCAAATGTAAAGCTAAAGGATGTCGACCTCAACACAGGCGTGGTAAAACTCCTCGGCAAAGGCCGAAAGGAACGGCTCGCCGCACTAGGGAAGCCGGCAATAGAAGCCATCAGGCAAGCGCTCGGATTTGCAGAACTCCTCTTTGGCAATGAAGCAAAAGAACAAGACTGCCCACTTTTTCTAAATTTGCGCGGAGGCGCCCTCACAACACGCTCCATCGAAAGACAAATGAAAAAGTGGCTCCAAGCGGCAGGGCTACCCAGAAACTACACCCCGCACAAACTACGCCACTCCTTTGCGACACACATGCTGGAAGCAGGAGCAGACCTCCGTTCCGTTCAAGAGCTCCTTGGTCACGCCTCACTTTCATCAACGCAAATATACACCCATTTGACAATCGAACGGCTGCGTGAAATCTACCGTTCTGCCCACCCAAGAGCATAATAAAATGAAAAACGAAATGATTCAGACCATTATTGACGCCATCGAAAAAGCTGAAACAATAGCGATTGTGACACATGTAGGCCCCGATGGTGACGCAGCCGGCTCATCATTAGCCCTCTCACTAATACTCCGCAAGCTCGGCAAAGACGCCAATGCCTACCTTCGCAAAAATGACATCGGCGCGCCAAGAGTAATGAACGCCTTCAAAGAAATCAAAGAACTTGAAGAAGCTCCCCCAAACCCCGATTTACTCATTTGCCTAGACTGCGCCACCATAGCAAGAATAAATGCGCCAATATACAAAGACCGCTTAAATGAACTGACAGTCGCAACGATAGACCACCATCAAAGCAACGAAGGCTACGGCGACTACAGATACATAATCCCCGACGCCTCCTCCACTGGCGAACTCGTTTGGCAGATTGCCAAGCAGGCAGGCTGGGAAATCGACACAGACACAGCCGAAGCCCTTTGGGTAGCCGTAGTTACCGACACCAACCGCTTCACATACTCCTCCACAAAACCTGAAACATTAGAATTCGGAGCCGACCTTCTACGAAAAGGAATCAAACAAGACTTCCTCAATGATGAACTATTCTACCGCTCCAGAATCGATGTATTGCGTCTAAGAGCCATTGCCTACTCAAGCTTGGAATTATGGTATGAAGGCAAAGTAGCGATAATCCACCTCGATGCAAAAGACTACATTGAGACAAACTGCTGCAAGGCTGATACAGAAGACTTTTCAGACATACCCCGCTCTGTCCGAGGCACAAAATTAGCGATATTCTTCTATAGAAGCCGCCAAGATGAAGATGTCATTCACCTCAGCATACGCTCCACACTCCCCGTCAAAGCCTCAGACCTTGCAGTCAAGTTCGGCGGCGGCGGCCATGAGCTCGCCGCAGGCGCAACCATCAAAGGCTCAATGCAGGAAGTCATCCAAAAGGTAAAGTCGGCTGTCGCAGAAGTGCTTCCCGCTGCAATGTAATACCAGCGGCGAAAATGCGCACCACTTTAACGCACCTTCATAACCTTTTAAGGGGACAGGCCTTACTAATTCTTCATTATTACCTATTACCTATTACCTATTACCTAAACAAAGGTAAGAAGTAAGAAGTAAGAGGTAAAAGGTAAAACTTTTAAGGGGACAGGCCTTACTAATTCTTCATTATTACCTATTACCTATTACCTATTACCTAACTTTTCTGGGGACAGTCCTTTTCCTTTCCCGCTGCAATGTAATACCCGCGGCGAAAATGCGCACCCCTTTAACGCACCTTCATAACCGAAGGCAAATAGCGCGGATAGCGTTCCGCACATCCCACATCTATTACGCCATTCCTAATGCGCCCCCTGCCATAAAAATCCTTCTCAAGCAAAATTTCCGAATCAACGGGAATGCCGCTATTAACGACAGGTGATTTCAGCTTGGGTGTATATGGTGCATCTGGATTACCATCATACACAAACGGAGCCTCCGTAAGCACTGCACACTGGTTTGTTACAATTGCTTTCGTTGAAGCCTTGCCGTAGTATGCGGCATTGTGCGTTCCACCCGCCAAATCGTTTTTATTTGAACCCCAAAAGATACAATTGGTTGAAACCCCTCCCGACATTGCACCATTACTTAAATTGGGAACATTTCCGACATAAGTGCAATTTACCGATGTCAGGTTGCAAAATGCTCTATCTCTGCCCTGGTTGTTAGTCGTTATCAGACAATTTATAAGTGGTCCTCCAGAGTAGAATGTCGAATAATCTGATTTATTATTGTCAATATGACAACGGTATCCCTTGAAACTGGTAAAGATATAGTATCCCGTATTCGTTCCGAGATAACAGTCGTAATACTCCCCGCTAAAAAGCCCTTGATAGCCGCTATTCCCAACTGCGATGGCATTGGTATGACTTCCACCGCTTATAATGCCACTACTTGACCCTTTATTACCCTCAAACCGGCAATTCAAAGTGGACACGCCAACGATTGCGGCACCAACCTTTGAATTTGTATTGCAAATAAAGTCACAGTTCTCGGCAAAGACATTAGCGCTTGCAGCAACTGCGCCTCCATTGCCGAGAGAAGAATTTGCAATAAAAGAGCACCGGTACAGTTTCCCAGTCGTTGTAAAATAAGCGGCCCCTCCCGATGCAATAGTATAAGTCGACTTGTTCCCGTAGAAAAAGCAATTTGTGGCGCTCGTATTCATGATTGCGGCGCCCTGATTTGAATAGTTATGCAAAAACTTGCAATTGACGGCAACTCCGCTGATGATGCCTGCACCGCCCAAAGCATATGCATCATTCGTATTATTCATAAAGCTGCAATCATAATACGCACCGCCAATGGCCGTTCCGTGACGGCTCTTGGACGAACCGTATGTATAACCTAAATTGTTTACAAATACACAGTTGGAAACAGTCGCTCCACCCTCATCTGATTTTTTGCAGTTTAAGACAATCCCAGAATAACAAGAAGCAAAATTTGTAAATGCAATGCCTCCGATAAAGACAGGTCCCGTAATATCGAATCCCCTTCCAGGAGAATTGGTATATCCGCCGACAATAATCGTCCTCTCCGGGCTGTTATTCTCAGACCTAAGTGTAAGAAATGGTTTATTGATTGTATATGTGACTGCCTGACCTTTTGTTGGAATAGAATACTTCCCATCCCTGAATATAATCGTATCGCCATCATCCCAAGACTCCCCGCCTTCAGCAAGAGCTAGAGCTGCTGAAATTGAACCTGGATTATCGTAAGTACATGCGGCATCATCTGCCCCATCAGGAGAAACATAATAGATACTGCCTGCAGAAGAAACAACTGATATCATCGACGCCAGAACTAATGACAACAAATTCTTCATAATACCCCCATAATACTTAATCGCTTAACCTGAAACCAAAAAACAAATTGAAAAAGCTCGAAACAAAAATTTCAAAAAGCCTTTTTCAAACCAATAACGATAATTTACACATTAAAAAAAATATTGTCAAACTTGCTTTTAAAGCACCCCCCCCCCTGAAAAAATGTTTATATTATTGCATTTCAATATATTAAATATGTTTAATATTTTTTATAAAACAGCATAATATATCATTATCATGCCTCAAATGACGCTGTGTTATTAAATTGGATACAACTAACAAGTTGTATCAAGTTTAGTTTATGAAAGGTAATGCTTTCAAATAACCAGTTGCTGCAAGTATCTTCAAGCGAAAGTATTCAAAATCATGAAAGCCATATGCCATTCGTTTTATCACTTTAATTTTGTTATTTATCCCTTCG
>JAZUMF010000039.1:0-3298 GCA_045603485.1 Kiritimatiellia bacterium
CACATAACTTTTCAAAGGGACAGTCCTTTTCGATTAAAACTGTAAAACTCGCAAACTGTCTTTACTGTCAAACTTGCCACCTAATAACCTTTAAGAACCAAGCTGCAATTTATCTGCATTCTCTGCGATAAAATTTTATAAGGGGACAGGCCTTTTAGATTTATTACCTATTACCTAAAGAAAGGTAAGAAGTAAGAGGTAAGAGGTAAGAAGTGCGGAGTTTGTCATTTTCTTGTGAAAGGAGATGTGTATGTCCGACTCGGTGATGCTGACAAAGGCCAAGGCATTTGCCATCCGTATCGTAACCTTTAAGTGTCACACTATTACACTTGACACAACAACAAAACCTCACTATACTAACACAATAAATAGTCGGTATCACAAAATCTCTGCGTTCTTTGCGGTAAAACTTTCCAAGGGGACAGGCCTTTTCAGTTTCTCTCTAAGAGTTCTGCGGTGGCTGCTCCGTCCGCCACCATCCACCGCATGAGATTACGATGCGGAACGAATTTTACCCATTTTCTCTGCGTTCTTTGCGGGAGAATTTTTAACTTATCCGTCATTAAATTGCAAAAGTTCTCCTTTTTGTGTACTTCGCAAAAGGCACAAAAAACTTAACCTAAAAACTACAAAAATTATTCATTATTACCTATTACCTATTTACTAACTTTTTTGGGGACAGGCCTTCGCAATTAAAACTGTAAAACTCGCAAACTGTCTTTACTGTCAAACTTGCCACCTAATAACCTTTAAGAACCAAGCTGCAATTTATCTGCATTCTCTGCGATAAAATTTTATAAGGGGACAGGCCTTCAAAATTTCCTAACACGATAGATAGGTGTCATCATAATGGTGGCTGGGGACAGCCGCATCCCTATCCTCTGCATCCCAATTACTCGCAAACTCTCTTTACTGTCAAATTTGCCACCGAATAGATGGAATTATCTTCTATAGGGACAGTCCTTTGCCGATTTATAAGGGGATACACTGGCTCATTGCGTTTTCTCTAGTTAGGACAAGTTGACAAAGAAACGATAATCCCTTTGGGTAGGCTTAACATTACCCCCCCATCGGTTGCTCCATAGCATTTAACAAGATTACAATCTGGCCACCGTAAACCGCCATTATGAGATGGCGGTTTTACTTTGTGTAATCTTTATTTTACTGGAAATACTACTGGCACATTTTGTCCGTCGCCAATTACCACGGTTTGAGGTGATACGCCATTCCACTTCTTGATTGCCTCTAGCTGGGCAACGCCGGGATTATCCTTCAGTGCTTCACCTCGAACGCGAATTGCTTCAGCCTCGCCGCGTGCTGTTTCGATGGCCTTCTCAGCTTCGGTCTTGGCTCTCTCAAGCTCGTATTTTGCGCGAAGCGCCTCTTGCTGAGCGACCTGCTTTTGCTCAATTGCCTTCTCATATACTTCGCTGAAGGTTAGATTTACGATTACAACATCGTTTACTTCAACTATGTCTGCAAGGCGTTCTTTGCATGCCTTTAAGACATTTAGTCTGATATGCTCACGCATTTCGACTACTTGTTCCGCATTGTAAACTGCAATTTGCTGCTTAAGGATTTCCCAAACTCTTGGAATTACCTGATTGATATAATTGCGACCTATGCTTTGATAGACATGAGTTGCCTTTGCTGGTGGAAGTGTCGTCAGGATTGAGACATCAATGTCAATGAGCTGCAAATCTTTTGAAAAGCACTCTGTGCGACCATCGACCTTTTGCACACGGCAATCAAAGCGTTCGCAGGCTTGCCATGGAGCGAGCCAATGAAGACCTGGGTCTAGGGTGCGGCCTGTCACTCTTCCAAATTGCGTGACAACCCCGACGAAGCCTGCCGAAATTGTCACAAAAAAGCGTGATAAAAATACCAAAACTAGAATTGCTACTGGAACGATAACAAACCACTTGGTTTTTGAATCGTTATAGTGTGTTCTTGCCATAATTACAACTCCTTTGATTATTTAACGGTTATCAGCTTGTATTTGCGAGTGCCAACGCCAATCTTTTCGGCATGGGCAAGTTGCAACGACCAATCTGTCGCTGGCGATGAAGCGCCAAGGTTGTCGCGTCCCGTCACCTTGCTCTCTCCAAGTTGGCTGTCCTTGTTAGGAGCGACGGCATTTACCGCTTCGCAGGTGGCTTGATCACACGCGACGGGGTCAAATGAAGCAAACATACCGACATCGGGAACGATTGGCGCGTCATTTTCGCAATGGCAATCGCAATTTGGCGAAATATCCATTGCGATATTGATATGGAATGATGGTCTGCCATCTACAACGGCCTTGGCATATTCAGCCATCTTTTTATCTACAAGACCTGCAGCCGAGAATCCTCCTGCCGGATAAATGGCATCAACCGGGCAAACTCCGATGCAGCGGCCGCAGCCGACGCACTTTGTTTCATCAATGGTGCACTTGCGATCAGCTATTACAGGAGCGTCGTGAGCGCAAATCTTTACACAGTTGCCGCAACCAACGCATTTGGCGGTATTTACGGCGGTCTTGCCTTCATGGTGCTGTACCATTTTGCCGGCACGAGAGCCGCATCCCATACCGAGGTTTTTGATAGCCGCTCCCATACCGCACATTTCATGACCTTTGAAATGGTTGAGGGAAATCACAATATCCGCATCCATAACAGCACGACCGATAAGAGCCTTTTCCAAAAGCTCACCGCCTTTAATTGGGACCTCGACATCGTCGGTGCCTTTGATGCCGTCGGCAATGATAACTGGGCAGTTGACTGTGTATGGCGTGAAGCCATTCATCCATGCGGTCTCTGTATGCTCAATGGCATCCTTGCGTGAGCCTACATACAAGGTATTGCAGTCTGTCAAAAAGGGCTTACCGCCAAGAGCGCGGATCTTATCTACCACGGTACGAGCAAAATTTGGGCGCAAGAACGCCAAATTTCCTCTCTCCCCGAAATGAATTTTAATGGCAACGAATTTGCGATTAAAATCTATCTTATTAAAGCCTGCCGCATCAAGAAGTGCATCGAGTTTGCCACAAAGTCCATTACCGAATGCTTTTGTTCGCATCGATGTAAAGTATACCTCTGAAGATTTTTCCATAGTCTTACCTCATTTTGATTCACTTTTAGTATTATATCAAACCAATAGACTTTTTGATATAATGGGCTCTTCCTTAAAAAGTGTGGGTAAGCATCAAATTTGGTGCTTACTATGAGCTTAAAAGAGTTGACAAAAAAAGCGTCATATAAGAAAATCCAGTATCCCAAAAAAAAGGAGTCTTACATGACGCTCAATGATTTTATCA
>JAZUMF010000040.1:0-2249 GCA_045603485.1 Kiritimatiellia bacterium
CAAGGGCGGCCATGCCGCACTTGCATATCATCAACACGAAGTGTTGCATATCATCAAATGCGTTAGCATTTGTATATCATCAAGGGCGGCCATGCCGCACTTGCATATCATCAACACGAAGTGTTGCATATCATCAAATGCGTTAGCATTTGCATAAAAAAAAGCAGCCGCGCCTTCGCGCAGCTGCTTCCTTTTCTTTCGTTAACCTATCACTTATTCAGCGGCGGGGGGATTAACGATTACAGCCTTGAAGAACTTGACACCCGTTTCAGGTTTGAAGCTCTTGACTGCCGTTGTGCCGGCAGAGAAGTCGGCATTAGTAATCTCAGTAAGGCCGCAGTCCTCGAAAGCGACGCCGAGGTCGGTTGTACCCCAGAGCTGGAGCTTACCATTGATTGCTGCTTCTACTGCCGTCTCGCCATTAAAGCGGGTAAGCTCAACTTCAACCTTGACATCACCGCCAACTGCGAGCGACTTAATCTTGAGAGTGTAAGAAGAATTCTCAAGGTCGATATTGAGGAGATACTTCTCGTTCAAAGCCTCAACAGTGCCCAAAGCATCAATCTGAGCCTGAGTTGCATTCTTACCAGTAAGCCAGGCAACAAGTGCAGCATCAGTAATTGCGCTGTCATCAGGGTATGTAAGAGCTGGCACATCCGGCTCTCCTGCAGCAACGCCTGTTCCGGTTATGCTGAGATCTGCAGTCTTATCACCTGCTGTGACGGTCAATGTAGCATTGTAAACCTTGGCCTCGGTTGGAGCGAAGGTCACTGTTACCGTGCCAAGAGTGGATTGATCTGTAATGGCAAATGCTGAGTCACCTGCAATTGTTACATTGGCTTCATTTGCATTAGCCAAATTAAATGTGACATTGGTTGTTGCCGTCTTGCCAACAGTTGTATCTGCAAAACCAGCGAATTCGTTCCATGAAAGGACAATTTCTGTGTCATCGCCACCTTCGCCGCCGCCTTCGCCGTTAGCATCAATGGTACCAGCTGTCAACCCATTGATTGTGCCGGTTCCAGAGAAATTAATAGCGGAGATTGAGTTTACATTGCCATTATTAACACAACGAAGCCATGGTCCTCCATCGCGGTAAGGAAGCTCGTCAGGGCAATTGACAATGGTCGCTTCAGCGCACCCGTATGGTGTAACAACATCAGTGTCGTTAAGTGTTACCTTGAAGAACAGTTCTTCGGTTTTTGCCTGCATCAATGTGATTTTGACAGTCTGAGGCTGTGTAAAATCTGTATTAGAAGGAACCTCGTAAACATAGTTGGTATAGGCGACAGGAGTTATCAATTGATCATCATCGGTCACGCTTGGAGTATCATAGTAAGAGTGATAGATAACGAGATTGGTAACAACCTCGACAACCTCTTTCGTTGTCTCACCTTCTGTCACAGTTTTGGTGACATCATACTCATAAGCATAAAGACCAAACTTAAGGTCGCCATTGTCTATGAAGCCGAAGTTACCTTCTGTAGAATATCCATCAACAAATGAGGCCTCAATCTCATCGCTTGGCACCATAAGCATAGTAGCTGAGATAACAGCCTTGCCATTTGCTGCGATGCTGTAATTCATATCTTCATTTGCGTACAATGAGTTTGTGACGACATCACCAGCAGTGTCAAGGTTCAGCCAATTAACATCACCATTATTAACCACCTTTGACATATCAGCCTCGCCTGCAGACCAAAGACCGACAGCCATTGTTCCTTCAACTTCGAGTGCACCCTCGGTTTCTATGAGATATGCGCTCATATCAGCAATAGTAGAATTGTTGGTGTAAGACAAGAAATAATCCTCACCCAACAAATTTACTGCCTCCGATTCAACGGCTTGACCATAAAGGCCAACCGCCATTACACATGCCGCCGTAAAGGCAGCAAAGATTTTTAACTTCATGTTTTTTCCTTTTGGAAGTAAGTTTTTAATCAAGTCTGACTCACACGAGCCTGACTCCAATTGCACAATTATCATTTTTTCAAAATCTATTTTTTTTGTCAACCATTTTTTTATTTTGGAGGTCTTAACTGCCGAATTTAGGTTAAAGACTTTTATAACAGCACTAAACCCCCTTCTCCAATCTACCCTTCACGCCGCCAATCAATCTTCTCCACCACTTCGATTTGTTCCGCACCGTAATCTCATTTTGGTATTTCTCTCTCAAAAATGCCAAAGTTGTAGCCTCCTCAACACGCTCAGGATCCAAAAAGGCATCAATCCTCGCCATCATCTGAGTA
>JAZUMF010000041.1:0-26080 GCA_045603485.1 Kiritimatiellia bacterium
GTCAGATTTCTGGGGCTTGGCCCAAAAAGCAAATGTCATCGTATTGGTTACACCTATGGCCTTGTTCAGAGTGAGGGATGTACCTCCATTGAAGTAGGCCGATTTTCCGGATGACCCGAATCTATCAACTGAATACGACACTGAACTTCCGGACAAATTATTGTCATTCCCAGACATGTCACTCCCGTTTCCGTCAAATGGCCAATATGCCTTCAGACCAGTCGTGGGATAACTAGCGATTGTCGTCCCTGTCACGGTCACGCGGTCGCACTTGAAATCCTTCGGCAAGTCGGCGGCGGTGTCCCATACCCAATGATAAGTACCTGAATACAGAGCCTCTCCCCCCACATTCGCCGCCGTACCATCGGCCTTGCGGAGGGTTCGCATCGTGATGTTGGTGTTGCCCACCATATCTTTCGCCGTGAAGGAAGTATCGTACTTCGTGCTGCTTTCTCCCGTGATGGTAAACTTTAAATCCACAAATCCGTTCCAAGGATATCTCTGCCGCGCCTCAACCGTTATCCCCGGCTCAGCCGCCACCGCCGAAACCGCAACACCAAAGAGCAGAATTAACGATACAATCATTCCGTGTATTCTGTGTATTCCGTGGTTAAAACCCATGTTCTCTTCTCCTCTTTTGCGCCATCAATTCAACACACCACCCCGGCGCAAAAGTGGCGTGCCATAAAACCTCAAAAATTACATTGCCATAGCTCTGTTCTTATTAACTATTACTCCAAATAGCTAAAATCTTACGCGCTCTAAAAAAAATTTTAACTCAATAAAAAGCTCTCTTCCTATCCTGAATACCGTAGCCCATTCACACGACATCACAAGCTTCCTCCTTTGCGCTACAAATCCAGCAAACCAGCCCAGCGCAAAAAAAGAGCGTGGCGTGCCTTAAATCCATGTCTTAGTGGAGGCATCGCCAAACGCCTAACGAAAAACACGAATAAAAGACACGCCACGCGGAATAGCCCGCATGACGCATCTTACATATTCGGCTTTTCGTTTATGAAAGTTTTGGCGAATTTCCACTAAAGCCAAATACGCAAGATTGCGTACGCTTGCAGGTTAGGTTTCCCACCCTGCACCCTTCTCGCTCCAGGATTTTCCCGTGGAGAGCCCAGCCGTCTTGATACCACGACCAGTATGATATTCTATTCTACACCTTAATATAACTAAAGTCAAACTTTATACGCTAATTAAGGCGCTTTGAAAAATCACATCATTCCTAATGCACTCTTCATATACTATTACCCTCTTTAGTAAATATCTTGCGCGCCCTTAAATTTTTTTTTTAAGTGTCACACTATTACACTTGACACAACAATAAAACCTCACTATACTGACACAACAAATAGTCGGTATCACAATTTCTCTGCGTTTTTTGCGATAAAAGTTTTTAAGGGGACAGGCCTTACTAATTCTTCATTATTACCTATTACCTATTACCTATTACCTAAACAAAGGTAAGAAGTAAGAAGTAAAAGGTAAGAAGTGCGGAGTTTGTCATTTTCTTGTGCAAGAACTTTTTAAGGGGACAGGCCATTTTTTATTTCCTTCTCAATATCTTAATAATAAACATTCTAGATTTTTTACGCACCCAAAATGAGATTACGGTGCGGAACAAAATCTCACAATTTTCTCTGCGCTCTCCGCGTTCTCCGCGGGAGAAATTTTCACCTTTAAGTGTCACACTATTACACTTGACACTATGGCCCAATCTCCTTATACTAACACAATAAATAGCCGGCATCACAATTTCTCTGCGCCTTTGCGGCTCTGCTTTCTATGCGATAAAATTTTTACTACTATCTTTTTACAAAATCTCTGCGTTCTATGCGTTCTTTTATGGTAAAACTTTCTAAGGGGACAGGCCTTACCACTTCCCGAAAATGGCAAGCGTAAGCGAAGCCAGTCTGTGTATTCCGTGGGTAATAAACATTTTCATTTCATTTATCCTTTCAAATTCTTTCATGCCGCGCTCTTGACTATACCAGTGAGTTTAGTGTATGATATATGTGTTTTTGATTCAAAGGAGTGTAAAAATACTATGGCAAACATGACATTCTCACTCGATGCCCAAACCAAGAAGCGTTTCGTGGACTTCTGCGACAGCGTCGGTCTTTCGGCATCATCAGTAATCACTGTATACATCAAAACCGTAGTTCGGGAGAATCGCATACCCTTCACAATCTCTGCCGATCCATTACCGAACGCCGAGACCATCGCGGCGATGGAAGAGGGCGAGCGCATCGCGCACGACCCGACTCGTCCGCGATACACCCTGTCAGAGGCTCTAAAGGAACTCAAGCGATGAATCCATCTGGCGAGAAGTACACCGTTGACTGGACTGGCAGATTCAAAAGAGACTACAAGCTTGCAATACGCCGCGGACTTGACATCTCGAAGCTTGATTACATTATCGGCAAACTCACGCGAGGCGAACCCCTTCCGCCTGCAAACCGCGACCACCCTCTCAGCAATAACTGGGCCAATCACCGCGAATGCCATATTGCGCCCGACTGGTTGCTCATCTACCAGATTCACAAACTTTCTAAGGGGACAGGCCTTTCCAATTTCAAAACTGTAAAACTCGCAAACTGTCTTTATTGTCAAACTTGCCACCTAATAACCTTTAAGAACCAAGCTGCAATTTATCTGCGTTCTTTGCGTTAAAACTTTTTAAGGGGACAGGCCTTACCACTTTATCCCCTGAATGGATGGATTGCTTTCGCTTATGTGAGATTAGGAGACTCAGAGTTTAGGAGACGATCTTGATAACTTTTTGGGGACAGTCCTTCTTATTTCCCTTCGCAATATACTAATAACAAACATTTTAATTTTTCGCCACCCCCAAAATGAGATTACGGTGCGGAACAAAATCTCACAATTTTCTCTGCGCTCTCCGCGTTCTCCGCGGGTGAAATTTTAACCTTTAAGTGTCACACTATTACACTTGACACTATGGCCCAATCTCCTTATACTAACACAATAAATAGCCGGCATCACAATTTCTCTGCGCCTTTGCGGTAAAACTTTCTGGGGACAGTCCTTCTTATTTTCCTTCTCAATATCTTAATAATAAACATTCTAGATTTTTTACGCACCCAAAATGAGATTACGGTACGGAACAAAATCTCACAATTTTCTCTGCGCCTCTGCGGCTCTGCGGGAGAAATTTTTACCTTTAAGTGTCAGACTATTACACTTGACACTATAACCCAATCTCCCTATACTAACACAAGAAATAGTCGGTATTACAAAATCTCTCCGTCTCTGCGCATCTGCGTTAAAACTATTTACTACAAAATCTATGCGTTCTATGCGGTAAAACTTCCCTGATCATTAAACTGCAATAGATTCGCTTTTTTCTGTGCATTTCGTAGTTGTTTTTTCAATATCACTACTATTCGGTGAAAAGCTATTTGGCAATTCCAATGATTTCCCGGACTACCTCTCTATCATCAAAATGATGGCAAATGCCGTTGATTTCTTGATAGTCCTCATGTCCCTTGCCTGCTATTAGTATTACATCCCCAGGACCTGATGAATCTAAAGCTTTTTCTATTGCTACACGACGATCTATAATGCGAATGTAGGGTGTGGCTGTGTTCTTGATGCCAGCCTCAACATCATCTAAGATTGCATTTGGATCTTCAGTTCTGGGATTATCCGATGTTATAACCACATAATCGGCAATTCGTGCGGAAACTTCCGCCATAAGCGGACGCTTTGTTCGATCACGGTCTCCCCCGCAGCCAAAAACGATTGTTAGCTTGCCCTTCGTAACCTCTTTTAGGGTAGACAAAACCTTTTCTATCGCATCAGGCGAGTGCGCGTAATCAACAAATATCTGCGCCCCGGCAGGTGAAGATATCTTCTCTAATCTTCCCCAGCGTGGCTTTGCAGTTGAGATTGCCGCAACAACCTTATCAAATTGTATTCCGGTTGCCAATGCCATTCCCGCCGCACAAAGGATATTTGAGATATTGAACCGCCCTATCAATCCCGTTCTTACGATGGCGGTATTGCCAAATGCCGTTAGAGTAAATTTTGTTTCATCTGCCCCTAACTCAATTTGTGTTGCCGTTATATCTGCATCACCGCAAATTGAATAGGATATCGGTTTTACATTAAAAGACTGACAATCTTTATAAAGGCGTTGCCCATACTCGTCGTCAATATTTATAACCGCAGGAGCATTTGGATTATCCTTGCCCATTTGCTCAAAGAGGCGACGCTTGCAGAGATAATAATCTTCAAAGCCATTGTGGTAATCAAAATGGTCTTGCGAAAGATTTGTATACCCTGCGGCTGCAAAGCGTACACCATGGACGCGACACTGATCAAGCGCGTGAGACGAAGCTTCCATAGATGCAGCACAACAGCCTGCATCAACCATTGCCCTTAATGAGGATTGGACGGTTACAGGGTCGGGAGTTGTACGACTTGATGGCTCGCTATAATCGCCCCAGGCATATTCGACTGTGGAGAGGAGACCGCACTTTTTAGTGCATCCATTGAGGATATCGCGGACTAACCCAGCAACCGTTGTTTTACCATTGGTGCCTGTAACACCGTAAACATCTAAAGAGTGCGAAGGCAAATTATAGTAGGCTGCAGAAAGCTCCGCCAATGCTTTCCTGGGATTTTCTACTTCAACATAATCAACCGAATCGATCTTGGGAAAGTCTTTGAATGCTCCCTTTTGAGTGACAATAACGGCAGCGCCCTTGGATATTGCATCTTGAATATAGCGAGTGCCATCATCCTTGGCTCCGGGAATTGCAACAAAAAGGTTTCCCTTCTTTACTTTGCGCGAATCAAAGGCAATTCCGTTTGCCAACCGCAACACATCATTATCTAAAAGCGACTGCATCAAAAATCCCCAACTGAAAGAATACCAATTCCACGCAATGTTAAATCTCTATCTACGATAAAATCCATACCGAGCTTATCTACAAAGCGTTGTGCAAAGCCTCCAGTGATAACGCGATGCGCATTATTTCCAACTAGAGGCTGCAAGCGCATGACAGTTTCGCGTATAACACCGGTAAATCCAGCGTCAATACCAAAAAGCATTGCCTGCTCAGTATTTTTAGGCTCTATTGGTGCCTCCTTTTTCCACCATTCAACTGAAGGCAGTAAAGCAGTATAGTCATGTAGAGAACGAGCTAAAATCTCTGGTCCGGGCCCTATGACACCAGTAAAGAATCGATGATCCTCAGAGAGTAAATCATATGTCACAGCTGTGCCGATATCGATAACGAGCGCAGGCGCTCCATATAACACCGCCGCTGCCGTCATATCAGCCAAACGATCGGCGCCCGTGCATTCTGGATGTTCGTAATCTAAAGTAAATGGTAGACGGATGTCATATCTGACAAACTCTAAATCCAGTCCCGCCTCTTCCTGTACAAGACGCTCCCATGCGCCATTTACGCTTGGAGTAACAGACGCCATCATCGCTTTTGTGACTGGCTCTTTTGCTATATCCGCCGCGGCGAAAACCTTCCGTATGGCTATTGCACACTCGCCCCTTGCAGCCGATATTCCGCCGCGAACGGCAGTCACAGCCTCAATCCTTGCTCCTTCAGTATGAAACAGTGCTATAGTCGTAGAGCTATTTCCCGCGTCAATTACCAGTGTACTTGCCATAAGATCAATGTTCTACAATTTAGATGAAATTTTGTCCTTAAGGAGGCGCATTTTAAGCCTGGAATCGAGAACAGGTTCCTCTAGTGGACCAGAAAATCGAGTCCCCTTCTTTATGTAAAACTTATAGAAGGTTGACGGTGACATGCCCCACTTCTGTAAAAACTGTTTCCGACCGTTATTTTTGACAATACGGCCAACTGATTTAGACACAAAGTGATAGACACGACTATCGGCCAGTCCTTTGAAGTATCTTACACCAGCCTTCCAAAGCTTGGCCGAAAAATCCGGATCGCTATACATGCCGGGCGAAAATTCAATGCTATATCCGCCAATCAGATCCCACAAATCCCGGTGAACAATATTTGGTGGACGCGTAGCACCACACCAATCCTCCTTTGGGAAAGTCATATATTCCTTAAGAAGTCGTGACTCTTCAAAGGTTTCAATCGTCGTTCCAAAGTTCTTATCACCAATAACAGGTTTACTTGATGTTGGATAAGGCTCAATCATCGTAGCCGAAATGAAGAAATATTTTGAACCTATACGATCTATCTCGTCCTTGATGACCTTATCCCAATTTGGGCAGACATACATATCATCATTCATATAAAGGATGTAGTCAGTCTTCACCAATGGACGAGCCGCATTCACTGCAAAGCAAACACCGCAATTATCGCTCGTATGAGAATACGCAAGGCCTTCTTTATCTGCCCATTCTTGCGTACCATCCGAGCCATCATTGATATGCAAAACAATCTGATGCTTGTAGGTTGAGTTTTTGCGAATCGACTCAACGCAAAGCTTAACAAACTCTAAATTATTCCATGTAGGAATTACAATAGAGAAGAGTTCGTCCCCGGTAAAATCGCCAGGATGAAGAGTTAAAGCTTGCGTTATGTTCATACAGTACTCTTCTTAAACAATTATCACCTGATTACTTGAAAAACTTCTGTACATAACCGGAAATAAAGACAAGTAATAGAACAATGGGCAATATCCATTTGAGGTAAAACCTCAAAAATACCGGAAACTTCAGACCGGCTCCGGCATCGGCCTCATCAAGAAAATTCTTCCAGCCCCATCCACTACTGTGAGTGCAGAACAGTGTGAAAATCAAGGCCCCCAAAGGAAGAAGATTATTTGAGACGATGAAATCTTCAATATCCAGAATGCCACCGATATTTGGAACTTGAACCATTGAAAGCAGGTTAAAGCCCAATATGCATGGCAGAGTCAAAAGGGTCAGGGCGACAAAATTCACGACAACGGACTTTTGGCGTGACCAGCCAAAACCATCCATAAAATAGGCTACGCAATTTTCAACGACTGCAATTACGGTCGTTAATGCCGCGACCGCCAAAAAGACAAAAAATGCCGTCCCGAAGATGCGTCCGATGATCGGCGACATACCGGAAAAGACATTCGGCAAAGTAACAAATATAAGCCCAGGGCCGGCATTCGGTGAAACATTAAAGGCAAAGCAGGTTGGGAAAATAATCATACCCGCAGTCATAGCCACAAATGTGTCAAGGCAGACTATAATTATAGACTCGGAGAAAAGAGTACGCGTCTTGTTAAGATAACTGCCAAATATACACATAGAGCCGATACCTAGCGACAATGTGAAAAATGCTTGACCCATTGCATCATTAAGAAGGGAGACAAAGCCCTTCTCCGCAGCGCGGCCCCAATCAGGCTTTAAGTAAAAGGCAATACCATCGGCTGCATTTGGCAATGTTATTGCATAGACTGCCAGACAGACCATTATGACAAGCAACCCGGCCATCATCACCTTTGTTATGCGTTCAACTCCATTACGCAACCCTATGAAGCAAACACCAAAGCCAATTACCGATGTTATCAATGCCCACAAAGACATCTTTGAAGGACTTGCCAGCAAACCATCAAAAAACTTTCCAAAATGCTCTGCCGACTTAACGCCGTCGGGGATAGTAAAAAGGGAACCATTTAAGGAATCTACCATATACGAAAGCATCCAGCCCGCAACAGGTATGTAAAACATCATAAGCAGATATGAGCCTACTATTGTAATCCAGCCTAAATGTCCCCATTTGGTTCCTTTAGGTTGGAGCAACTCTAAAGCATGCCCCATATTACGACGGGATGCACGACCGACAGCGAACTCCATAACTAAAATGGGAAGTCCCATAAAAACAAGAAAGAAGAGATACGCAAGCAGAAAAACCGCTCCACCGTATTCACCTGTAATATACGGAAAACGCCACACATTGCCAAGTCCAATCGCACCACCTGCAGAAAGCAGTAAAAAGCCCAATCTGCTACCAAGTAATTCTCTATCCTGCTTCATTTTTACCTTCCTTTATAAAAAATTATGGACAAGCGTCTAGATTTCGCCAAGTTCCTTGAACTTCTTAACCAAAACATCAATAGAAGGCCTTCCTGTCTCACATTGGATACATTTTAATCTAGGTGCCGACTTCAGCATTTTGATGACATAATTCCAATCGATATTGCCCTCACCTGGGCACAGATGCTGATCGTGCTGTCCAAAATTATCATGTAAATGGCAGTTGACTATATCTGGCAACATCTCCGCAAGAACATCCTTCTGCCAGACGGGTTCCTCACCGACCCTCCGCCAAAGTGGTGTGACATCGTTCTCTTCGTACTGCCACCCCTTCTCCATCAAATTAGCGTGGCCTGAATCATAGCAAAGCCCTAAATAGGGTGTCGGGAACTTCTTCTTGATGGCAATCAAAACTGGAGAGACATTAGAGCGCACCCAGATATTTTCAATACACACGGTAACACCGCAATCCTCAGCCTCTGGCAAAATCTGCTCAAGCGCATCGCAAATATTCTTAAAGTTCGTCTCGGGTGGGACCTCGGGATACGGGAAGTCGTTGCCTACATGTACAGTGTATGTATTAACGCCAACCTCGCGGCAAAGATTCAAATGCAGTTTATGGCGCAGAATCATTTCGCGACGACGCTCCGGGTATGGATAAATCGGGTCATACATTACCTGAAACGGAGCATGTGCATCGACAAAATCCAAGCCGAACTTCCGCATTTCATCAGGTAAAACCGTCACTAGCCCGGCATCCTCAAGCATCATGGCAATGATAGTATTTGTCAAAACAAGATGCTCCACGCCCGCAGCGGCGTATTCCTCCATAATTTTGCAACGCTCTTCTGAGGTTTTTCCGCGAAAATTAGCAATAAAAGTCACTGGAACACTAAACATAAGAGAAACTCCGTTAAAAGTGGTTTATCTACTCTTTGATTATACTAAAATTTCAAAATAAAGACCACTATCAAAAGGCGACACTGGCTGATTACAGCGAAATTAGGCTAAAGGCATTCATTTTTAAAGTGGGGCATTTATGGAACTCTTCAGTCAAATTTGATATACTTATCAGTAGAATTTCTGTGTAATTCATACACCTCGCTTTTTTTCGCGAAGCCTAAAATCCAGTCAAACATAGTTGACACTATCTTTGCGATATAGGTAAAATAGTCATCACTTCAATAATCACAGGAGTAATGTTTTATGACTAAGAAAAAAGACGCCGCAGTCAAGGCAGCACAAAACTCGTCAATTTCACCATCACTTGACACGCTTTTCAAGAATCCCACATCTGAATATCGCGGAGCACCTTTTTGGGCATGGAATGGCAAATTAGACCCAGACACCTGCCGTCAACAGATAAGGCAGATGCACGACGGCGGTCTTGGTGGATTTTTTATGCACTCGCGTACCGGCCTTGACACGCCATATCTTTCAAAAGAATGGTTTGACTGCATCAATGCTTGCACAGATGAGGCAAAGAAACTGAAGATGCGCGCATGGCTATATGACGAAGATCGCTGGCCGTCAGGAGCAGCCGGTGGGCTCGTCACAAAGGATGACCCCAAATATCGTACTCGCCGTCTTTTCATCTATGTCTGCCCTAATGGAATAATTCCAGAGGACTTTCCGGAGGATTGCGGCAAGCCTGTGACGGCCGCATTTCTCAAGAAATCCGGCGCAATTGCTCTTTTTGGCGCAAAGATTCTCAGTACCGATAGTTTGGCTGTGGCGATGGGTGGAGTCTCTCCTTCAACAGCAGTCTCTGAAAAGAAAAAGAACGGTGGCATCTGGAGCGCCTCTTCGGTCAGGCGACTTTCTCTTGCAAAAGACCCTGCCGTCCTTGATGGCGAATCCATTATCTTTGCGAGGATTGAAATTGCCGATACCAGCTCGTGGTTTAACGGTGGAGCTTACCTTGACACCTTAAATCCCGACGCAACAAAGCAATTCATTAAGGTAACACACGATGCCTACGCTAAAGATCTTGGAAAAGATCTTGGCGGAATCGTCCCTGGCATCTTTACCGACGAGCCAAATCATGCGAATGTTGTCTTTTTGGAGCGCGAGGGTAAAGATGGCTCTGCACAAATTGGCCTGGTCTGGACTGATAAGCTTCCCGCGGCATTCCGCAAGCTTTACGGCTATGACATTATGCCAAGGCTCCTTGAACTCGTCTTTGATATTGAAGGCGTTGACTCGCATTCCGTTCGCCACAACTTTAACAACTGCGTGACGGAGCTTTTCACCAAAGGCTTCATGAAGCAAATCGGTGATTGGTGCGAGAAGCACAAGTGCGAATTTACCGGCCATGTTTTGGAGGAAGACACCTTAACCTCTCAAACGAACAAGGTTGGCTCATGTATGCGCTGCTACGAATGGATGCAAGCCCCCGGCATTGATATGCTGACCGAAAACGACCGTCCGTTCTCTATCCCCAAGCAGCTTTCATCTGTAGCACATCAATTCGGTCGCAAATGGCGCCTTAGCGAACTTTATGGCTGCACTGGATGGGACTTCTCTTTTGCAGGTCAAAAGGCAACCGGCGATTGGCAGCTCGCCCTTGGCGTAAACCTGCGTTGCCAGCATCTTGCATGGTATACCATGCTTGGTCAGGCAAAGCGCGACTATCCCGCCTGCATCTTCTACCAGTCACCATGGTGGGAGCAGTACAACAAGGTTGAGGATTACTTTGGTCGAGTCCACACCATCATGACTCAAGGCGAAGAGGTGCGCGACATTCTGTTATTGCACCCCGTCGAAAGTGTTTGGTCTCAAACACGCATAGGCTGGCTCCATACCGAAAAGGTTACATCAATCCAAAAGAGCTTCGCCTCTATAACAAATCAGCTTCTTGCGTCGCACTTGGATTTTGACTATGGCGATGAGGATATTATGGCTCGCCACGGTAAGATCCGCAAGGATGGTTCGTTGATTGTCGGCAAGGCTGCCTACAAGGCTGTTGTTGTGCCTTCAATGATTACGATGCGCGCATCTACACTTTCACTTCTCAAGCGTTTTGTAAAGGCTGGAGGCAAGGTTTACTTCGCTGGCAGCGTACCTGACTATGTCGATGCCGTACCATCAAAGGCCGCTGCTATATTTGCCAAGGGAAATTGCGTAAATAGCCAAGAGCTCTATCAAGCGCTTTCTAAAAAATTCCGCAGGGTTTCCATTGCCGATTCTTCCACAAACGAGGAATTCATTCCTGCGCTTTATCTTCTTCGAGAAGACGATAAGGCAAGCTACCTCTTCATCTGCAATATCGGCGAGGAATACTATTCTCCTACCGATTCTGACAAGCAAGATTATATTCGCTTCCTGACAAGGACTAAAGGGAGAACCGTTGGCTGCGATGATGTAACAATAACCTTCAACGGCCAGGCTAAAGAAGTTTTGGAATTGAATCCAGAAACAGGAGACATTATTCCAGCCCTAGCCGCCGCCACCAAGAATGGCTGCCAAATCAGGACTTCACTGCCTCCTATCGGCTCTCGTCTCTTCGTAATCAAAAAGACGGCAAAGTCCGGTTCGCTCGCAAAGGCTCCTCTGCCTCCGTTTGCTGAGCGTAAGGTCGTATATGATGCACCTCTCGCGACAAACTTCAACGCTCGCCTCTCGGAGGCAAATGTACTTGTGCTTGACCATCCTAGCTACAAGATCGGCGACGGAGAATGGCAACCTGAGCTTGAGATTCTCCGCATTGATAGAAATGTTCGCGACACTCTCGGAGTCCAGCGCCGCAGGGGACAGATGTTCCAGCCATGGACTATTGAGAAAAAGGTCAATCCCAAGCGCGTAGAGGTTTCTTTGCGTTATACCTTCGATGTAGAGGATATTCCGTCCGGAGATTTAGCAATCGCCCTTGAAGCCCCAAATCACTTTAAGCTTGCCGTAAACGGAATTCCTTTATCGACAAGCCTAGATATTGGCTGGTGGGTTGACACCTCTCTCCGCAAAATACGCATCGACCCCTCCCTGCTCCATCTTGGAGAAAATACTATCGACGCGGTTGTTGACTTTACCGAGAACTTCTCAGGTCTTGAGATCATCTATTTGCTTGGCAATTTCGGCAGCAAAATCGAAGGCGTTGACCGCGTAGTCGTCACAGACCCGCCGACGACACTCGTTGCCGGCAATCTCTGCACGCAAGGTCTCTCGTTCTATTCCGGCAATGTGGGATATGCTACGGCAATCACACCGAAATTCAATAAAGGTGAGCGTGTCATCGTTTCATGCGGGTCATATAATGGTGCGGGCGTGCGAGTATTGGTCGATGGTCGCCCAGCCGGTGTTGTCGCATGGGAACCAAATGAGGTTGACATAACCGACTTTGTCGAGTCAGGCAGGCAATCTGAAATTGTCATTGAGCTCCTGGGCAACCGCCGCAATTCTCACGGTTCTCTACACCTTAACGAACGCTGGCCTCGTTGGCATGGTCCAGACTCATTTGAGTTTGGCCCTGAAAACATGGGCTACAACCTCGTTCCGCTTGGCTTTGAAAAGGCGCCGAGGCTTATTGTGATCAAGTAATTGAAAGTAAAATTAGGAGTTCAGCCATGAAGCGAATCGTCAGTTCTCTCTTGTGTTTGAGTGTACTTGCGCTTGCAACCGCAATGACGCAAGGCTGCTCGACGACAAAGGCAGAAGCCTCCATCTACGACCCTGCCGGCGATTTGCTTTGCGGCATCTCCACAAACGGACTTTCAATTGCATCTATCTTCAGCTCAAATATGGTACTTCAGCGCGAGCGTGATGTACCTATTTGGGGCTGGGCGGCACCCGGCAGCGAAGTTACCGTTTCGTTTGACAATAGCAATGCATCAACCATTGCGGACGGCAATGGCAACTGGCAGGTTAAACTCCCTCCGATGAAAGCCTCCCATACGCCGCGTACACTGGTCGTCTCCTCTGAAAATACAGTCAACACAATGACAAATATACTTGTCGGAGATGTTTGGATTTGTTCCGGGCAGTCAAACATGGAGATGTCTTTCAGCTGGAAAGTCTATCAGGGTGATTACTATATGGCTGAGGCCACCAACTATCCATCGATTCGCCGCATAAAGGTCAACCACAAAGTTGACCACTCGCCTCGTCCCGATATAAATACAAGCGGTTGGATTGCTGCAAAAGATTCTATGAAGGGCTGCACTGCTACGGGATATTTTTTCGCCCGCATGTTGAATCGCGAGACCAATATCCCAATTGGCATCATCGACAATTCATGGAGCGGGAGTGCAATCGAGCCGTATATCCCGCCTGCAACATTCAAAAAATACCCATCAATAGCCCGTCTGGCTGACGAAGGCTGTGCCGTTGACCCGACTACAAAGCTCGGAGCGATTAAATACAAAGAGTATCTGGCAAAGGTCCGCGAATGGGCTGACACAAATGAAAAGGCCCTCTTGACAGGCAGAAGACCAAACTATAACATTCCCAAGCCTCCCGATGTTACACACGGCGCAAAATTCAATGGAATGGTCTCCCCTATAACCCGCTTTGCCATAAAGGGGGTAATCTGGTATCAGGGCTGTGCAAATGGCAATCTACACAATAGCGCAATGGGCGCGACATATACCGATAAGATGGACGCGCTTGTCAGCTCATGGCGCAGTCTTTGGGGCTACGAATTTCCATTCTATTGGGTTCAGCTGGCAAGCTTCACCCGCAAAACGACCGATCCCGCCGGCGGCAACGGCTATGCCTATATTCGCCAAGCGCAATTCAACGCCCTTTCGCGCATTAACAACGGCGGCATGGCTGTAACGATAGATATCGGAAATGACCGCGACATTCATCCCAAGGCAAAGAAACAGGTCGGCGAACGCCTTGCCCGCTGGGCGCTAGCCCGCGATTACGGAAAAGACATCGTACCGTCCGGTCCCCTTTTCAAGAGTGCCAAAATTGAAGAAGGAAAAATTCGCATCTCATTTGACTATGTAGGGACTGGTCTAATGGTCGGCGTAAAAAAGGCAACCGACAATCTTGAGCCACAAGAGGCCCCGAAAGGAACGCCGCTAAAAGGCTTTGCCATTGCCGGCAAAGACAAAGTCTGGCACTGGGCAAACGCCGTAATTGACGGTGACACGGTTGTGGTATCGTCCGACAAGGTCCCCTCACCCAGTTATGTTCGCTATGCCTTTAGAGCATTCCCTCAGGGCGACTGCAACCTCTACAATCGCGAAGGGCTTCCTGCATCACCCTTCCATACAGACAGATAATTTGTATGAAAAGATACTTCGCCTTACTGTCGTGTATGGTTATGGCAGCCCAAGCATTAACAACAATGCAGGGCTGCTCGACAATGGATACTTGTAAGGCGGCAGCTATCCCCAAACTATTCTATAACATACCAACTAATGGATTTTCGGTAGCACAAATCTTCACCTCAAATATGGTACTTCAGCGCGAGCGTGATGTACCTATTTGGGGCTGGGCCACACCTGGACGCAAGGTTGAAGTTTCCTTCGCAGGAATAAAAAAGAATGCGATGGCGGATGCTTATGGCAATTGGGAGGTTAAACTCCCTCCAATGGAAGCTTCTCACATACCGCGCTCGCTCATCATCACCTCACAAGATATTACCGGTACTATAACCAACATACTCGTCGGAGATGTATGGATATGTTCTGGACAATCAAATATGGAGATGCCATTCAAGTGGAAAGTCTATGATGGCGATTACTACATAGCGGAGGCGACAAATTATCCTTCAATTCGCCGTATAAAGATTGACAATAAGCTTTACCACTCTCCTCAACCCGACATCACGACAAGCGGCTGGGTGCCAGCCATGAAATCAATGATGGAGTGCACCGCTGTCGGATATTTCTTCGCTCGCAGCCTTAATCGCGAAACCGGGATTCCGATTGGCATCATCGACAATTCATGGGAATGCAGTACAATCCAGCAATATGTTCAACCTGAAACCTTCAAAAACTTTCCCGCCATTTCACATTTGGCAGACGAAGCTTCTGCCGTGGATCCTACCACGGAACTGGGAGCGTTGAAATATAAGGAATATTTAGAAAATATCCGCAAATGGGCTGACATAAACGAGAAGGCATTACTGGAGGGAAAAAGACCCAACTATCTGATTCCTTCCCCACCGGAAGTATCGCATGGCGCAAAATTCAACGGCATGATCTATCCAATAACCCGCTTCGCGATAAAGGGAGCGATCTGGTATCAGGGATGTGCAAACGCCAATGTCAAAAACAGCAAAACGGGAGCTGCATACACCGATAAGATGGATGCGCTTGTCAGCTCATGGCGCAATAATTGGGGCTACGAATTTCCATTCTACTGGGTTCAGCTTGCAAGCTTTATGCGTAAAACGACCGATCCCGCCGGCGGCAACGGCTATGCCTATATTCGCCAAGCGCAATTCAACGCCCTTTCGCGCATTAAAAACGGCGGCATGGCTGTAACAATAGATATCGGAAGCGAACGCGACATTCACCCCAAGGCAAAGAAACAGGTCGGCGAACGCCTTGCCCGCTGGGCGCTGGCCCGCGATTACGGAAAAGACATCGTACCGTCGGGCCCCCTTTTCAAGAGTGCCAAAATTGAAGAAGGTAAAATTCGCCTCTCCTTTGACTATGTCGGGACCGGTCTAATGGTCGGCGTAAAAAAGGCAACCGACAATCTTGAACCACAAGAGGCCCCGAAGGGTACGCCACTAAAAGGCTTTGCCATTGCTGGCAAAGACAAAGTCTGGCACTGGGCAAACGCCGTAATTGACGGTGACACGGTTGTGGTATCGTCCGACAAAGTCCCCTCACCCCGTTATGTCCGCTATGCATTTAGAGCATTCCCTCAGGGCGACTGCAACCTCTACAATCGCGAAGGGCTTCCTGCATCACCCTTCAAAACCGACAACAACTAATCAAAAATTGCAATTAACCACCTTATCCCTGAAACTGCGGGATGTCGGGCAATTAAAAAAAATACTTACACTTTCTGACACTTTTTGATATACTATTAAGGTTATTCTTTTTTATCGTGGAAATAATAGCATGCAGAAGCAACTCAACCCATTGGCAGACAATTTGAACAAAACGCTTTCAGAAAGCGGTTGTACTGTCGCGTCCATGCTCTCAGAGCGTGGGCTTCGTGCCTATTTCCCCCATCATGGTATTCTTGGCCAAGGCGCAGAGTCTGTTGGGACTGAAATCAACGCAACAATCGGCACGGCCAAGGAAGACAATGGTGACGCCCTTTGCTTCGATTGCCTGAAAGAACGCATAAAGGTTCCTTCTTCTGCATTTCTCTACGCTCCATCATTTGGCGTTGCCGATTTGCGTAAGCGCTGGGCGAGCAAAATGATTGAAAAGAATCCCTCGCTCAATGGGAAAACCTTTGGCTTGCCGGTTGTCACGACAGCCCTAACCCATGCTCTCTTTTTGGCAGGACAGTTGGTTGTCGGCAGAGGCGAAAAGGTTATTTTGCCCGACCTCTATTGGGACAACTACGAATTAATCTTCTCAGAAGCCTTTGGCGGCAAGTTGACGACCTTCCGCACCTTTACCGGAAAGCACTACAATATCAGCGGTCTTCGTCAAAAGCTTCTCAGCAATGGCGACAAAAAGATTGTAATCCTCAATTTCCCCAACAATCCTACCGGCTACACCCCCACCGAGGCAGAAGCGGAAGCGATTCGAGAAGTATTTCTTGAGGCTGCTGAGGCCGGTAAAAAGATTGTTGCAATCATTGACGATGCTTACTTTGGGCTTGTATACGAAAAAGGCATCTTCCGCGAATCTATTTTCACAAAGCTGCTGGACCTTCATAAAAACATCCTTGCCGTCAAGCTTGACGGTGCAACCAAGGAAGATTATGTATGGGGCTTTCGCGTCGGCTTTATCACCTTCGGCATGAAGGGATTGACAACCGAGCAGTTGAAGGCGCTCGAAGATAAAGCGGCAGGTCTTGTCCGTAGCACAATTTCATCATCAAGCAATATTGCCCAGAGACTTCTCGTTGAAGCATACAACGACTCTCGCTACGATGAAGAAAAGAAAGCTAAGCACGCGATACTTGAAGGTCGCTACAAAGCAATTAAGAAAATTCTGCGCAACCATCAAGAATATAAAGAATCCTTCAAGGCAATGCCATTCAACTCTGGCTACTTCATGTGCATAAAGCCAAATGGTGTTGACGCTGAAGAATTGCGTAAGCATCTTATTGCAAAATACTCTACCGGAACAATTATGCTTGACGGCTTAATTCGACTTGCATTCTCTGCCGTCCCGACAGAAAAGCTCGATCAGCTCTTTGCAAATGTAGACGCAGCAGTCCGTGATCTCAAAAAAACAGCCATGGAGAAAGGAGAATAATATGGAATCAGCAAAGCTTACAATTCCCGGAAATGAGCCGATAGATCTCCCTATTATCCGTGGAACAGCTGGAGAACCGGCTATTGATATCACAACAACTCTTCGCAAAAACTCCGGGTATGTGACACTTGACTACGGCTACCACAATACAGCCTCATGCCAAAGTGCAATTACCTACCTTGATGGCGAAAAAGGAGTCTTGCTCTATCGCGGCTATCCCGTTGAAGAATTAGCCGAAAAGGCGCGGTTCATTGATGTTGCATACTTGCTCATCAACGGTCACATGCCCAATCCTCAAGAGCGTCGTGAATGGTCAAATCTCTTAAATTGCCATTCATTGATTCATGAGGATATGCGCCACTTCTTCTCGCACTTCCCCGATGGTGCACACCCGATGGCGATTCTCTCCGCAATGGTTGTATCACTTTCAGCCTTCTATCCCGAAGTTGCTCAAAATGCACTTGGAACCGAGGCTATCAACATTGCCGCCACGCGCCTACTCTCCAAGCTCCGCACCATCGCTGCATTCTCATACAAAAAGTCAATTGGCGAGCCCGTTGTTTATCCGCGCCATGACCTCCGCTACTGCGCTAACTTCCTCAATATGATGTTTAGCTCACCGGTACAGCCCTATGAGATTAAGCCAGAAGTAATCCGTGCACTCAATGCAATTTTGATTGTTCATGCAGACCACGAGCAAAACTGCTCGACATCAGCGGTCCGTGCAGTCGGCTCCGCTCATGTCAACCTCTATGCAGCCGTCTCTGCAGGCATTTGCGCTCTTTGGGGGCCACTCCACGGCGGTGCAAATCAGATGGTCGTTGAAATGGTTGAAGACATCGTTGCCCGTAAAGAGACGGCAAAGCAGGCGATTACCCGTATCAAAGACACTCGCGGCTTGCTCTATGGCTTCGGTCATCGCATCTACAAGACATACGACCCAAGAGCGAAAATCGTCAAAAAAACATGCGACGACCTTCTCAAGGCCATGAACATCAACGACCCCATGCTTGAAACGATGGTCGAGCTTGAGGAAATTGCTACTCACGACGATTACTTCCTCTCCAGAAACCTCTATCCAAATGTCGACTTCTACAGCGGCATCGTTTATAGGGCAATCGGAATTCCCAAGGATATGTTCACAGTAATGTTTGCCCTTGGTAGACTTCCTGGTTGGATCGCACATTGGATGGAAGCTCTCAACGATCCACGCTTTAAGTTACAGCGTCCGAGACAGGTTTATGTCGGTCCTGGACTTCGTCATCTAAATGATGTACCATATTCGGCAGACAACCAAATGTCGGTTCAGCCTGGAAACTAAGACAATTTAATAACCTCCCGCCCGAGTGATGGAATGGCAGACATAACGGACTTAAAATCCGTCGGAGAAATCCATGAGGGTTCGAGTCCCTCCTCGGGCACCATCACACGCCATCTAACAGATGGCGTTTTTTTATTATAAAAAATTGCGAATAAAAACGCTTTTTAGTATAATAATAGAGTCCTTTTTTGTTTTTATTCAGGAGAATTCCACGCTATGGCAAAAGTATTAGTTACCGGAGGTACCGGCTTTACAGGTAAGGCACTCGTCCGTCGTCTTTTAGATCTCGGTCATCAAGTCGTTGTTATGGACTACAAGCCTGGTGTCGCAAAAGGAATTGACTCCGCAAAGATAATCCGTGACTGGGGTGCCGAAGTCATTCTCGACCCGCAAGGCGTCACAAACCGTGAATGTGTTGCAAAGTGCATGAAAGGCGTTGATTATGTTCAGCACATTGCAGCGGCGTTTAGAGAGATGGATGTCCCTGAATCCTACTATGACGATGTCAATATCGGCGGCACACGCATTTGCCTAGAAGAAGCGGTCAAAGCTGGCGTAAAAAAATTTGTCTACTGCTCCACCTGCGGTATTCACGGCAATGTCTTAAATCCTCCAACTGACGAAGACCACAATATTCAGCCGGCAGACTACTACCAGATGTCAAAGTACAAGGCCGAGCCTGTAACGATGGAATTCGTCAAGGAAGGCAAACTCAAGGCATCAATTGTCCGCCCCTCTGCAATCTACGGGCCGGGCGATCCAGAACGCTTCCGCATGATCTTCAAGCGCGTTTATCGTGGCAAGTTCCCCATGATTGGCTCAGGCAAGACGCTCTATCACCCGGTTTACATCGACAACCTCGTTGATGTTTTCATTCTCGCAATGGATCCAACCAACGAAAAGAGCAATGGCCGTGCATACCTCGCGGCCGACGCTGAGTATGTCACAATCGAAGACCTCGTCATGCGCACCGCAAAGGCAATGGGCCGCGAAGTTAAAATCGTTCACTATCCTACCGCTCCAGTCGTTGCCGCCGGCCACATTTGCCAGGCAATATGCAAGCCGCTTCACATCGCACCACCAATCTTCCCGCGTCGCGTTGACTGGTATCGCCAAAACCGCGCCTTTGATATTACAAGGGCACGCACAGAGCTCGGCTACGATCCGAAGGTTGGGCTAGATGAAGGCCTTCGCCGGACCTATGAATGGTATAAAGAAATGAACCTTCTTTAATCTTCGGCAATGGGGTCGTTTATCGTTAAACGGCCCCTTTCGCTTTTCTGTAGCGCTAAACATCAATACTTTTACTACAAAGAAGGCACTCAACTATGTGCGGAATCGCAGGCTTCATAGGAACAAATAATCACGAACGCATAAAGGCCATGACCGATATCATGACCTATCGCGGTCCAGATGACGCAGGCTATTATAATGACGACATCATTGCCCTCGGCCATCGCCGTTTAAGCATCAATGACCTTGAAGGCGGCCATCAGCCAATAGCGAACGAAAAAGGCGACATCCTCCTTCTATGCAATGGCGAAATATACAACAGCCCCTCATTGCGTGCCGAACTCCAGAGTCGCGGACACACCTTCCGCACCGCAACAGATGTTGAAGTAATCCTACACCTTTACGAAGAAAAAGGCGAAAAATGCTTTGCCGATTTACGAGGCATGTTTGGCGTTGCAATTTGGGACAAAGAAAACCGCAAGCTTCTCTTGGCCCGCGACCACATGGGGCAAAAGCCTGTATTCTTTGCAACAAAAGGCAATGAAATTGCCTTTGCGTCAGAACCCAAATGCATCCTTGAATCTGGCATTTTAGGCCGTGAAGTCGATTTAGAGGCCCTCTGGCACTACATGTCGCTTCGCTATATGCCAGACGACCACTCCCTCTTCGCAGGTGTAAAAAAACTTCCTGCCGCAACCTATGCGGTTTGGCAAGACGGCAAGCTTCGCACAGAAAAATACTGGCATCTCGACACCTTCAAAAACAAGCTTGACGGAGATGAAAAAGAGTTGACCGACGAGCTTGAAAAGCTTCTTCTTGAAACGATTGAAATGCACCTGCTTTCCGATGTCCCGGTTGGCACCTTCCTCTCGGGCGGCATAGACTCATCGCTGATTACGGCAATGACGGCAAAGATTACAGGTAAAAAATTCAACACATTCTCAATCGGCGTCAACGACCAGATCAACGAGCTTCCATGGGCTGAAAAGATTGCCAAGCAATACAATCTCAACTGGTGTACCGAAACAGTCGAAGCAGACCTTATCGGAACAATCCCCGAGATGATATACCACATGGATGAGCCCGCAGACCCGTTCGGAGTTGGTGTTTATCTCGTCTCGCAGGTCGCATCAAAATATGACAAAGTAGTCCTTTCAGGCGACGGTGGTGATGAAAACTTTGCTGGCTACGACCGATTCGCCGGGCAAAAGCTCGCCCGCCTCTACGGACTGATTCCGGGCTTCCTTCGCCGTGGAGTAATAGGCCCCGTCATTGGGCTCATACCTGAATCATTCGGCTATAAAAGCCTTGCCGGCAAGCTCCGCTGGTTAAATGATGTCGGCGGACACGCAAAGACCCCAGGTGATGCCTATGCCCGTTCTATGAGCGTCTTACGCTTCACTCAAGAACAAAAAGACGAGCTCTTCACCGAAAAGGCGATAAAGCAAATTGCCGACGGCGATTCCGTCGCTCAGATTCTCAAATACTTTGATGATGGTACAGCAACTGAGTATCTCGATAAAATGCTCTACACTGACCTCATGACACGAATCCCAGATCAGCTACTCGCAATCTCCGATCGCATGTCGATGGCTCACTCAATCGAAATTCGCCCACCGCTAATCGACTACAAAGTCACTGAATTTGCAGCATCGCTCCCCTGCTCCATCAAACTTCGCGGCACAGGAACAGGGCTCAAATACATCTTGCGTAATGTTGCCAAGCGCTATATGGGCGCCGACCTGGTCGACCGCCCCAAACAAGGCTTTGGCTTCCCAATCGCAAAATGGCTCCGCACAGACCTCGCAAACTTCCAGCGCAACCTCTTCAAACAATCACGCTTCGTTGAGCTTGGGCTCTTCAAGCAAGAGGCGATAGATAGGCTCATGAACGAGCATATCGGTGGCAAAGCCGATCATAACTTCAGACTTTGGATTCTCATCAACCTTGAGATCTGGCATCGTATGTGCATCGAAGGCGAATCAATTGATTCATGTCACGACCTAATCAAAAAACTTATGTAACCTCACAAGGAAACTCCAATGACAAACTCGATAAAATTTGACCACGGCGAAGTAAAGATGATTGCCCATCGCGGACTCTCCGGCATCGAGCGTGAAAACTCATGCCCGGCCTTCATCGCAGCGGCAACCCATTCATACTATGGTATCGAAACAGATATACATGTAACCGCCGATGGTAAATATCTCGTCTCGCACGACAGCAACCTCCTGCGCTGCACCGGCGTCGATATGGTAATCGAAGAAACAGATTTCGACACACTTCGCGCAGTTCCACTGCTTGATACCGACGGCAAAACATTGCGCACCGACCTCTACCCGCCAACGCTTGAAGACTACCTCTCAATCTGCCGCAAATACGGCAAACAGGCCGTTCTCGAAATCAAAAATCAATTTGAAGAGAAGCACATTGACGGTGTTCTCGAAACCATATCGCAATTTGATTGGTACGAACGCACAACACTAATCTCCTTCAATGAAGAAAATCTTATAATAGCGCGCAGATTATGCCCAGACATTGATATTCAATTCTTAGGCAACGCGACCGACGAGCTCCTCGCGGAATGCAAAAAATACAATTTTGGCGCCGATGTAAATTACAAATCGCTCAATGCCGACTTCGTCGCAAAAATCCATGCTGCCGACTTAAAGGTCAACACTTGGACAGTCGACAAGATTGAAGATGCCCAACGCATCATTGAAATGGGCGTCGATCAGATTACATCAAACATCCTTGAATAGATATCAATGAAGCAACGGCTTGACCAATTAGTCGTAGCGAGAGGACTTGCCCCGTCGCGCGAGCTTGCCCAAAGACTCATTCTTGCCGGTGAAGTCAGTGTAAATGGTCAAAAGGCCACCAAGGCTGGCCATAGTTTTCCTGACGATGTTGAGATTACACTCGCAGA
This sequence comes from Kiritimatiellia bacterium, assembly GCA_045603485.1. Classification (GTDB taxonomy): domain Bacteria; phylum Verrucomicrobiota; class Kiritimatiellia; order RFP12; family JAAYLN01; genus RGIG5952. The sequence continues at coordinate 22,821 of JAZUMF010000041.1, forward strand.
AAAGCCACGCTTCGTAAGCCGCGGAGGTGAAAAGCTCGAAGGTGCCTTTCAGCATTTCGGCTTCTCAGTCCAAGACCTCGACTGCCTCGATGTGGGAGCGTCCACAGGCGGCTTCACCGACTGTATGCTTCAACATGGTGCAAAAAGGGTTGCATCAGTAGATGTCGGCCACGATCAATTTCACCAAAAGCTAAAAGACGATCCAAGAGTTTGGTGGAAAGAAGGCTATAATGCACGCCTAATGAAAGCGGAAGACCTACCCTTCCGCCCGGCATTTGCCTCCTGCGATGTATCCTTCATCTCCCTAAGACTCATAATGCCGCCAATGAGAGATGTGCTACTCCCCGGCGGCTTAATGGTCACACTCATCAAGCCACAATTTGAAGCTGGCAGAGAACAAGTAGGCAAAGGCGGCGTAGTAAGAGATGAAACCGTCCGCCAACAAGTCGTTGATTCAATCCACGAATTTGGCACCAACGAGTTAGGGCTTAAATGGCTAGGAGTCTGCACCTCCCCAATCAAAGGGCCGGCAGGCAATGTCGAATTCACAGCCCTCTGGCGAAAACCGGAATAAACGATAACACCTCCCCAACTCAAGGATCTTTATGATAAAAGATGTAATTCTTGATACAGACCTAGGAACCGACATTGACGACACCTGGGCGTTAGGCTATCTCCTAAAGTTTGACCAGTTGCGCCTTCGCATGGTTCTAACAACCGGTGGAGATGTCAAGTATCGCGCAAATGTCGCGGCAAAGTTTCTCCACGATTGCGAACGCGATGAAATTCCCGTCGGAGTTGGCGTCATTCGAGGAAATGAATACAAAACAAAGCGCTCACTCCAAGATTGGATCGGCGATTACAATGCAAAGTCAGATTATACCGGTCCATTTTTTGAAGACGGCATTACCGAAACAATTCGACTCCTAGATGCCATAGAAGAGCCGACCCTAATCTGCATCGGCCCCCTAACAAACATTGCAGAAATAATCCATCGCCGTCCAGACCTTCCGGCAAAATGCAATGTAATCGCAATGGCAGGCTCAATTCGCATAGGATACTTTGATAAGCCCGAGCCCGAACCGGAATACAACATATATGTCGACGGTCCATCTGCAAGAACCGTTTTTGACGCTCGCTGGAAAAGCCTAACGGTAACACCGCTAGACCATTGCGGCACACTCTTCCTAAAAGGCGAAAACTATCAGCGCGTCCTCCAAAGCCAATCCCCAATTGCCAAAGCCATAATCTCGTCATATACCTCATGGCATGACTTCTACACAAATTCAAAATGGGATGTCACAACCCAATCATCCCCGCTCTTCGATACAGCAGCCATCGAATTGGCTGCAACACATGAGAACTCAATTCTTGAAGATATGTGCCTCTCTGTCGATACAAAAAACTTCACACTAATCGACCCAAAAGGCACACCAGCAAAAGCGGCAACCGCTTGGGAAGACAAAGAAAAGTTTTTACACAAACTATCCCTCGAACTCTCAAAGTAGCATCTTTTCAACTCTCAACCAAAGGAGAAACCCATGAAAAATCTCAATATCGTTTTCACACAACCCAACATCGCAGAACTTGTAGAAAAAGAACTATCTACAGAACTGGAAGCCGATAACGTACTGGTTAGACTGGAACGCTCAACAATTTCCAGCGGAACCGAGCGTGCAAATCTCATCGGCGACCCATACATATCAATTGCAACCACAAAACCCAACCACAAATTCCCAAGACAGTGCGGCTACAGCTCTTCAGGAATAGTTGAAGCCGTCGGAGAAGGCGTAGACAATGTAAAGCCCGGCGATCGCGTCGCAATCACAGGCTCCGTCCATGCAAAACGCCTCGTAATGCATAAAACTCAAGTATATAAATTGGCAGACAACATTTCAATGGAAGCGGCAGCGCTCTCCTACATATCCAACTTCCCGATGGCGGCAATTCGTAAATGCCTCCTCGAAATGGGAGAATCCGCAATCGTTATGGGACAAGGCGTCCTTGGCCAGCTCGCCGTTAAACTCCTTAGAATCGCAGGAGCTATGCCAATCATAGCCGCCGACCCCGACCCCGCCAAACGCCAACGCGCACTTGAACTCGGAGCCGATGTAGCAGTAGACCCAACAGCACCCGACTTCGTTGAAAAAGTCCATGCCGTCACAGGAAACGGCGCAAATGTCGCAATTGAAGTTACCGGTGTAGACAAAGCACTCGACAATGCACTCGATGCGTTAGCCCCATTTGGCCGTGTCACCCTCCTTGGCTGCACACGCCACTCCAATTTCGCAATTGACTACTATCACAAAGTTCACGGAAAAGGCATAACAATAATCGGTGCCCACACATTAGCACGCCCGCGCCAAGAGTCTCATCATGGCTGGTGGACAGGCAAAGACGACACCGAAGCCTTCCTCAAAATGCTTGAATTCGGCAGATTGAATCTTGATGGCTTCGTCGATGAAGTCCACTCTCCCAAAGAAGCAACAGAAGTATTTGGAAGACTAGCCAATGGCGGTCCCTTCCCCGTCGTCCAATTCGACTGGACTCAAATCTAAAACCCCTCGTTGCTAAATCGCATCTCAACACCCCATCGGCATTGCGCGGTCATTCCTGGTGTCAGCAAGAGTGTTGCCGTGGCGGCTCCGTCCGCCACCATCAATTGGGTTAAACCACGAATGATTTTTAGCGTAAAGGTTGCGTATAAATGACGAGACGATTGTTTTTAAGACCTTTAAGTGTAACCTTTAAGGTGTCAGACTATTTCACTTGACATTCCACCGTAAGCTTGCTATACTCAAACAAAAAGTTAACTTCCTGCTAAGAAATATCGCAATCTATGGCTTATAAGTGTCAGACTATTACACTTGACATCTCATCCACATCTTGCTATACTCAACCCATGATTCAACTTAAAGCTAAGATTTATTCAAATTGTAGCCCATCGGCTTATAAGTGTCAGGCTATTACACTTGACATCTTACCGTAAGCTTACTATACTCAACCAAAAATTTAACTACATGCTAAAAATTATCCCGAACTATACTCTCATTTCCTAAAACAACAGCAATTATCCTAAATTCGGCAGTTGGATGCTAAGATTCGCCGTTTGAGACAATAGTTTTACGACCGCTTCCATTGACTTGGGAGCTGTTTTTCGTTACCACTTTATTTTCTTCAGTCGATTAGAGTCAGCGGCTCCGGAAGGAGGCCATTGCACCTGTTTCCGCCTAACCATTTTCGAAAAGCGGCAAGGATTA
>JAZUMF010000042.1:0-4919 GCA_045603485.1 Kiritimatiellia bacterium
ATTTGCGACATCAAATGATGTCTTTTGTTTTTATATAAAAAATATTAAACATTAGTAAAATGTTGCAATGTAATAATACATGTAAAAATTTTATGGGGGGGTGATTTCAAAGCAAAAAATTTGACAATCGTTTTTATAAAGGATAAATTATTAGCATTAGGTTAAATAAAAGACTTTCTCGGAATGCGTGTTCCAGGTTTTTTATGTAAACTTGATTTTACGTCCGAATTTGTGTCGGTGTCTATTTTGTCTTTCTAAAAGGAGTGTTATGGTTTTCAAATATGTCTCAATAATCGTTCCTTTTGTTTTTGTTGCAGCGACTCTTTGCGGTGACAGTGTCAGGCTTGATATGGCTGATTCCGGTGCCGCTGCTGAAACATCATTCAATTCAGCAGGCAATTGGAGTAATAACGAGGCTCCATCAAGTGCACATGATTATGTCGTTGATTTAGGGAGCGAAAGCGGAATAATTCTCCCATCCGCTAATGCTACATTTAATGGCGCGAGTCTTCAAATTGGAAGTGCTGAAAACTCCGGCAGGTTGGATATTCTTACTAAGGATAAGGCATATACGATGACCAATCTGATTCTAAAGAGCGGTATTTTCAATGTAGGAGCAAATATCAAAACTACGCTTAACGGAAAGATTACGGTAACTTCAACCCTTCAAGAGCCTTTTGTAATTCAAGGAGGTACAGGAACCGATATAACATATCAAAATAATATATTTTATGGAGATAGCGATTCCGCAATCGTAATAAAAGGTGTAGGCGGTGTTCCAAACTTTCATGCCCCGACATGGTATCAATACAATCAGTCCGGTTATAAAGGGAGGTGGATTGTTGATAATGCAATATTTATGATAGCATCATTCGCTTCCTACGCAGGTGAGGAGTTTCGTGAAGATGCGATTATACTCCGCAACAATGGTATTTTACGCGGGAATGCCTCAAATCCAAAATTTTCCCATTCAAAGATAGGTGTCACGATTGAAGAGACCGGGGGTAAAATTCAACACGGTTATAGCGGAAGGATAAACATCATAAGCATTCCATTTAAGGGAGGTCCTCTAACTATAGAAAGGGGTGTCAACTCCTTTAGCAGCAAGCTAACGCTTTCAAAATTTACTGTATCCACTTCAAATGATGATAACGGGACGGTCACTTTTGTAGCTGGTGCCGTTCATGATATCCCTGAGATTGTTATCACTTCAGGTGAATTGCGCTATAACAATGGTGTAGCATATGAAAACACTTCACCATGTCCCGTCAAAGTGCAGGGCGGCGCGCTTAGGGTAGATAACTTCAATTACGAAAAAAACTATATCATATTGAACGGCGGTACTGTTTATTCGTCAAAATCTACAGATACAATAACCAATCTTGTTTACAACAGCGGTAATATAAAAGTGCCGTTTAATACAACAGAAAACAGCCCGTCCTGTTTGACAATTTGTGGAAACATCACAGGAATCAGTGAAGAAAATCCGGTGAAGATAACTTCCAGCACATGGCCAGCCGCCACTACTGCCGCAAAGTCTTATCGTATTCTGGCTATTCCTCTTTCCGACTTGGTTGTTACATCGGATATGTTCGATCTGTCAAAGGTCACATTTGATGATCCGCTTGTAGAGTTGGGCAAATCAATTGTTGTTGAAGATGGAATACAGTATTTGACAGTCTATCAACGCGAAAGGGCACATATCACTCTTTTGTCCGGGGATACGGCATTTGGTTCAACTACGGCATTTAACGGAAACCCCCAGCAATGGTCAGACGGGAAAGTTCCCAGTAATGGCAATGTTTACGATGTCGCATTGGGTGTTGAGCCAGGGCAAGCCCTTAAAGCACCCTCTTCAGCGGCAACATTTGCCGGCACGGTTTTAAATATCGGCAGTACTGCGAATTCCGGAAGAATTGAATTTGGTGCATCTGCAACATATACCTTCCCGCTTATGAATTTCAACCACGGTATGCTGATAATAACGAATGTCGCAAATCCCACCGGGAAGGCTACCAATCCGACACTGTCGGGCTCCGTAGTCGTCAAATCAACGGAGGATAATCCATTTGAAGTTCGTTGCAATTTGGGAGAATTAACATTAGCGTCAGGAACTCTGAAGAGCGATAATGATGCCGTTCTGATATTTAAAGGAACCGCGAATCGTCATGCCTTTAAGGTAAATTCAGGTTCTTCCTGGGGCAATGGCGGGCTGAATTCTTATAAGGGAAGGATTATCATTGACAATGCGGTTATGGTATTCGGCTCTATGGGATATGGACGGTCGTCTCTGCTTACCAATGCCGTTACCGTCCGCAACGGCGGTGGTGTCTTTTCTACTGCGGCAGGTCCCAACTGGAATTCTAATCTCGGAATAACGGTTGAAGATTTCGGTTATATCTCAACAGTATATGGAGGAACGCTCTCTATCCGCAATCCAATTGCCGGCGGCACATTGACATTTACTTCTCCGACGATCAATATATATTCAAAAACATCACTTGATAAGGTCATCGTTTCAACTGGCAATTCTGTCACATTTATGTCAGGTGCCGTTTGCAACAATGCCAATTATGAAATCGCTAAAGGTCCGCTAACCTTTAATGAAGGTGTTGTCTTTACCGAGCGAGACGAACTGCCATTAATAACCGTAAGCGGCACACTTAACGCAGGAGCAAATGCAATGGGAAACCTTCGCCTCAATCTTAAAAATGGCGGGATATTTGTAGCAAAGAACGATGGAGCCACCATTCAGGCATTTAGACTTACGAATGCTTCCATTGAGGGTGGTGCGGCAATTAAGCTCGATGCCGACCCAATTGCGAAAAGCAGTGACACCCTTGATATTGTTGGAGACGAGGTCGCATTTACTGCAACTCCGGGCAATCCTTTAAAGCTTACCCTCAATGTCAATACAAAACCGACTCCCACAACGAGCCGCCACGCCTTTGATGTCATGACATTGCCTTCCTCGATTGGCCGTGTAACGCCAAATCAATTTTCTCTTACTGTAAATAATACATACGAAGGTGCAGCAGACGAAACAGCGGATGAGCAAGTCAGGTTTAAGGTCCGCGTCTATGAAAAGACCGATGGCAGAAAAGTTGTTCGTATCTCAAATAAGTCCGATGGTACTAAATTGATGATTCAATAACCAGTTATAACGAGGTTCAATTTATGAAGGGTCTTATTTTTACAATATCCATATTTATCGCACTAAACTCTTTTTCAGCTGAAAGAGTACGGTCGCTTCGTCCAAAAATCTCGTCTAAAATGACCATATCTGGATATTGCGGAAACTCAACATTAACAAACTTTCCCGTTGCAGTACGCATTTCACCTGAGAATATTCCCGGCTTCAGCTATGAGAAATGCGGAGGTCCATCGGATATTTCATTTTCAGATACAGACGGTAACATCTTGCCATGTGAAATAGAAGTTTGGGACACCGAAGGCGAGTCAGTCGCGTGGGTTTCTATTCCAAATGTAGTTTCAAATACCACCTTCAAGATGAATTGGATGCATTCGGTAAAGCCCGATTATTCTAATTTTACCAATTTATGGACACAGGCCGAATATTTTGGCGTTTGGCATATGAATTCGCCATACGATCCATCTGCTGGTAAAACTATTCAAGAAAACTCCACAGGCGGATTAAACCTAAAGATGAATGATTTCTCCTTTCAGGTTGTAAATGGTGGTAAAGTGGGTAAAAAGTTGACAAATGGCACCTATGGAGATATGCTCGAATTATCACTTACTGCTGAAAATAATTTAAATAAAAATGCATTAGTCTTTTCAGGGTGGAGTTATTGGCAAGGTTACACATCTAGCAATAGCCGCAATGTTTTATTTGCAAAATTGTCTAGCACTAGTTACTGGGAGTTAAATGTCAAGAATTGCAAACTTGGCTCAAAATTCGCAGGTAATAGTCCAGTTTATATTGGAGAATCGTATGTCAATAAAGATTGGTTCCATTGGGCTATAAAGGTCACTAATTTAACGACCTTTGAATACTATGTAAATGGTATTCTAACACAAACTAGGTCAGGCATAAAAAATACATACATCAGTACACTTGCTGCAATTTATTTCAAGGCTGCAGGTACGCTTGGTCATACAGATGAGATTCGCATTCAAAATATCGCAGCCTCAGATGATTGGATTAAAGCAGAATTTGATTCCATAAACAACACCTCATTTATAGTTGCCGAACCGGCAATTTGTCGCCCTCAAGGCAGTATTTTAGTATTTAGATAACATTCACTTAATAGTGCATTTGAATTAGTACCCGCTCCGCGGTGTCAGACTATTTGAATTGACAATATCTCTTTTATCTAGTATACTTATTGCACAATCCAAAAATAAGGGAGTCGCTCTGCGGTGTCAGACTGTTAAACTTGACAATATCTCTCTTGTTTGATATATTTATTTCATAATTCAAAAACAAGGAGTCAATTATGCGTAAGCCACGAATCAAAAATGACGGAGAAGGTTACTACCACATTGTAAGCCGCTGTGCCCTACAGCAGTTTCTATTGAGTCTTGAGGGCAAGTCGGTCTTTGTCGATATGCTTCGCCGTATAGCCATCTTCAGCGGCATAGAGCTACTCAACTATTGCGTAATGGACAACCATTTTCATATCCTTGTCCATGTTCCAATACCAACCGAGATTACTGAAGAAATGCTGATTTATCGTGTAAAGGCCCTCTACGGAGCAGATCAGGCGCAGTCCCTCAAAGACAGATGGATAATGTACCGCCACGGCAACCACCTGAAACGACTTGAAGAAGAGCAGATGATGCTCAAACGCCGTATGGGCGATATCACTCCATTTATACAAAACCTCAAGCAACGCTTCTCAATCTGGTATCACGCCCACAATCCCAATACAGGCTCCATGTGGGAAGGCCGCTTC
>JAZUMF010000043.1:0-53957 GCA_045603485.1 Kiritimatiellia bacterium
ACCTTTATCGGTAATACTTCGCTGCAAAATACGCCACTTCACCCATGGAGCCATCATAGGCTCAAAAGACTTCGTCAACGAAGAGTTTGAAAAGCATCGCAGCCTCTTTAATCCAAAGCGAAAAACAGGCGCAAGAGGCATAGGCTTATGCAAAGACTGGAATGGCCTAAGACTTTGCTCGGCAAGAGACCTCAAAAAGTCGCCGATAACCTTCAAGGCTTAACGAAAATCCCTGAAAATTGCTAATCTTACCAATCTCAATGCCGCCAATTCTCTTGGCGGCATAGGTGGCTTTTGTCTCTATATGTGCGATAACGGACAAAACAGTGCTATTTCAGTGATAAACACCACTCCCAGTATGATTTTTTAGCTTGTTTAGACTGCAAAAACAGAGGCGAGTAAGATGAATGTGGCATTGCCATAGCATCGGGCCTGTCCCTTATGCGGAAAATGCAATAAAAAAACGGTGGTGAGATGTAAGGACTGTCCCTCGATTGGGTATGTGAGCAAATTTGTGATAAGTGGCTGATATTGGGTCTGTCCCTCAAGCGAGAATATGCAGTATTTGGTAGTTAGTATGGCAATGGCCTGTCCCTTGAGCGGGAATGTGGCGTTTTTGCTATGGGGAGTTCCAAAAGTCTTTTTAACTGATTGTTTATGGGCAAGTGAGATAACTTATCTCGGAATTTTCTGGGATAATGGTGTGGTACTAGTAATATTCTCTTTAATTTGGTAATATATTGCATTATGAAAAAGTCATATTCCATCTTATTTGCAATCACACTTGCCGTAGGTGCGGCAGTTGCACAAAATACTATTCCCACACCAGTCATTCCCGAGGCTCAGCCTCCTGAAGTAACGGTGCAAGCTCCTACCGTCAAGATCGACGACAAGGGAGTCTACGCCCCTACTGGCCAAACTGGCGCAACAAAATCTGCCACCTATGGTATGTCATTCCGCGAGGCATGGGGTTATGGCGGCTGGATTATGTGGATTCTTTTGGCGATCTCAGTTTATGCCGTTTCAATGGCAATTTATCTTTTGGCTTCATTGCGCGCCTCTCAAGTTGTGCCTAGGCGCCTTGTCGGTTCTGTCCGCGATGCCATATTAAACAATGAGGATGATGCAGCACGCCGACTTTGCGATAGTCATCCATGTGCTTTTTCATCAATTGCCATGACTGCACTTGATTGTATTCGCGCAACAAACAAGGATGACAACTCTGACCTTCTTAATGATCTTGTACAGTCAGAAGGTTCTCGCATTACCGACGGTATGCAGTCGCAAGCTCAGATTCTTCTTGATCTTGCCGCTATCGCACCGATGATCGGTCTTCTTGGTACCACTCTTGGTATGCTTCAGGCTTTCGGCTCCATTGCTCAGGATGTGCTTGTCGCAGCAAAGCCTGTTATTCTTGCTCAAGGTGTGTCAAAGGCGATTATTACGACTATCGCAGGCTTGTTGGTTGCAATTCCATGTATGTTTGCCTATGCGATTTTCCGTCGTAGGGTTTCTGCATTGGCGGCTCTTCTTGAAAGTGCTGCGGCTGAAATCCGTACTGCCATTACGATTAGGAAGGATGCAAGCAAATGAGTTTTTTCAGCGGAAAAAAGCAGGCCTTGCCTGAATTCCAATTTACGGCGATGATTGATGTCGTCTTTCTGCTGCTATGCTTCTTTATCACGACTTCAGTCTTTTCGCAATGGGAAATGGAGGTTGATGTTGTACTTCCATCTGCGCAATCTTCTCAAATGCCTGACCGCCTTCCCGGTGAGGTGATAATCAATCTTACGGCAGATGGCAGAATGACAATCAACCAGCAGGATTTTACTATTGAAAAGCTCCAAGACAGGCTTGTTCGCCTTGCAAAGCTTTTTCCTGGCCAACCTGTCATTATACGCGCCGACAAAAATTCACGCACTGAGAATTTGATTGGCATCATTGATATTTGCCGAAAGGCCGATATCTGGAACATCTCGTTTGCCACTTCTGGGGAAGAAACTAAATAAATAGTCTTATGAGTTTCACCAACAAAGGAATAACTCCGATAGCAATCTTCTCTTTGGGTTTGCTTTTTGCTTTAACGACAACGCTCAACGCGGAAGATATTTTAGGGCAAGACAGAAGATCCTTTGCCGACGGCTTGTATGCAAGGGGTCTTTATCGTTTGGCGATTCCCGAATACGAGAATCTTTCAAAGCAAACGCCACCGCCTCAAGAGCTTGACATAATCCTTTATCGTTTGGCTGAATGTAAGCGGCAAAATGGAGACTTGCAGGGTACTGTTGCTTTGTGTAACCGCGTCTTAAAAGAATTTCCGAATGGCAAAGCGATATTTCACGCTCGGATTTCTCTTGCTCAAGCACTTGACGCACTCGGGCAAAAGCAACAGGCGGCAACAATCTTTGAGACTATTGCAACAGACCCTGCGGCTGATCAAGAGTTACGCTCTTTGGCTATGTATTTTTCAGGTGAAAGCCGCTACGCATCAGGCGACTACAACACCGCAAAAATTCGCTTTGGCATGCTCTTAAAAATGCTTGAAGGCTTTAAGCCTTTTCAAAACTCTAACGACATTAAGGCGTATGCAAAGTTATATTTGGCAGATATTGATGGACGCGACCCTCTTAAAACGGACTCTGCTCTTGCACAATACAAGGCTATAGCCGACTCGCCGGTTACGCCAGGTATTGGCGCAAAGGCACTTTATAAGGGTGCCGTTTTGGCTTTCAATTCCAAAAAATATGAAGAGGCCGTTTCGCGCTTTGCCCTATTATTTGGCAAATATCCCAACGACGCCTTGGTTTATGAAGCAATGCTTCCTGCCGCGTGGTCAAACTTTAATATCGGGCGTTACTCTGAGGCTCTAACTCTTGCTGAGAAAACAGCAGTCTCACCTGTCGCCAACAATCCTGTCAAGGCGGAATGCGCCTATATCAAGGCTTCAAGTCTAAATAAACTCCTTAGGAGGGACGAAGCTGTTATAGCCTTTGATGAGCTGATTTCAAAATATCCAAACTCATCCTTTGCCGACGCTGCGCGATATGAGCGTCTTGTTGCGCTATTTAACGATGGCGCTTACTTGCAGGTTTTGCGCGATGCGGCAACAATATCCAATCCGTCTCCGTCATTTGCCGCCGATTTGATTTGGCTCCAAGCTGAATCTGCCGAAGCACTTAAGGATAGTTCCCGAGCTGCACAATTCTATCAAATGCTGGCCAACCGCTATCCCGACTCATCTCTAGCTCCCGATGCTCTCTACCGCTATGCGACGCATCTTCGAAATGGCCAAAACTGGCTGGAGGCCGCCAACGCTTACCAAAAGCTTATAGCGGCATATAAAAATTCTGAGCTGATTCCTTATTCGCTCTGCGCTTCCGGCACCTGTTACTTTTATTTAGAAAAATTTGAAAGCGCAATTCGTGATTTCGACAAGCTCATCACTGACTATCAAGGGCATAAGCTCATTCCTGAAGCGACCTTCCAAAAGGCTTTGTCACAGGAAAAGCTTGGACAGAAAAAGGAAGCTGGCGCAACTCTAGACACTCTTCTTGCAGACTATCCTAAATTTGAGCGCAATATTGATGTAAAGCTTGCCCGTGCCAGAATCAGTTATGAACGCAAGGATTTTGGCGATGCGGAGAAGATTCTTAAAGAGTTGCTTAAAAGCAGTCTTTCTCAAGAGCTTTCCCGCGAAACGAGCTTTCTTTTGGGTCTTGTCCTTGAAGCTCAGGGACGGGCGACTGAGGCTGCTTCGCAATTCCAGCCGCTTCTGGAAGAATCCTTCCGCGATAAGATTGATCCTAGCCGATTGGCATGGCTTGCCGATTTTCAGTTCTCTCAAAAGAAATACAATGAAGCTATTACCGCGGCAAATGAGCTTATAAAGCGGGAAATCACCCCTGAGTTGCAGCAGTCAGCTCAAGTAATTTTGGCTCGCAGCCAGTTGGCCTTGGCAAATACAAATGCAGCGGCTCTGGCCTTCAAGGCGGCGGCAGACTCCCCTGCCCGTACTCATTACTCTGCTGAAGCGGCTCTCCGCTACGGAGAATTGATTCTTGATGACAAATCGCAGCAATCCACTGCGCGCCGATACTTGCAAGAGGCCGCCCGTAGAGCCTCCGACCCGTCACTTGGTGCTGTTAGAGCCAATGCCTACTATGATCTTGCCAGACTTGCCGAGCTAGAAGGCAACAACGAGGAAGCCATCAGGCTTTTCCTTGCGATGTCACTCCTTTATGAAGACAAGGAGCTTGTGACTAAGGCAATGCTTTCGGCCTCAGGGTTGCTTAAATCTGCCGGTAGACACGATGAAGCCGCCGCTGTTGAAGAAGACCTTAAAACACGCTATCCCGAAGGTTCCAAATGAGAGAATATTCAAAACAGGATTCCTTCTACGAAAGGTATAACGAAAACCGTTACGGATTGCTTATAATAACGGCGATCGTTTCGTTTTTAATCCATTATTTCCTCTATATGCGTATGGCCGACATGCGTTTTGATGTTACTGCAGAGGTGCCGGAAAAATATCGCGCTCAGAAGGAAAATAACATTGTAAACTTTGAGCACATTGCAGAGGATCCGTTCAAAACGCTTCCTGCACCAGAATTCGGAGATAGCAGCGCGAAGCCTGGTGTTGGCATGAGCTCTGATGAGCTTTCACAAATTCTTGAAGCTCCTGTCATGACCTTCTCCGCGCCTCCTGTCTCACAACCGGTTCTTGAAGCTGCGACAATAAAGGAGGTCAAGGTTTCAGAGATAGCGCCGGCAGATCATGTTTGGCAGCCGCGGCAAGAAATAATCAAGGTTGTCGATAAGATTGTCAGAGATGATGTTGCGTTAATGCCTAGGCGAGAAATCTTTGCTATTGAACGCATTCAATCTGCCCCCGATTACGCTCCTGCGGTTGAGCTTTCAAAGGATATTAAGATTCCGGTCCTTAAATCCAACATCTCCCCTAAGCCGCTTGCCGGCGTTGGAACAAAAAAGGATGTCAAGCCAAAGCCCGTACAATCTGTTGCTGAAGAAATTCGCAAAGATTCAGCCATAAAGCCAAATACCGCACTTACTCAATTTGGCGAAAAGCCCGGAGAAATTACCGATTTTCAAGCCGTTGATTCCCGTTTGAGCATCAGTACTGAGATTTCTGATAAAACCGACAAATATGGTCGAAAATATTTCAAGCTTACGCTATTTCCCCGCGACAACGCCTCTCTACCTGTGGTGCCGAAAGACATAGTCTTTGTTCAAGACGCGTCTCGATCTCTTGCTATGCAGCGTCTCCACTTTTGCAAGGCCGGACTTATCAATTCCCTCGCATTTCTAAAGCCCGAGGACAGATTTAATGTTGTTTCATTTAGAGACAATGCTACATTTTGTTTTCCGGGAGGCTGGGCAAAACCGACCGAGGCAAATATTTTGGCGGCTACGACTTTTATAAAGAGCTTGAATTCAGAGGGTAATACCGATCTTTTCGAGTCGTTAAAATCACTTCTTTCTTTGCCACGAGACCCTGCAAGACCATTGGTTGTCGTTGTTATTACCGATGGCAAAGCCACAACAGGCATAACGCAATCTTCACGAATTATAGGTGAATTTTCAAAGCTGAACGACAATATGTCGCTATATGTTTTGGGTACACATGGTAATGCAAACGGGTATCTTCTTGATATGCTCTCATTCTGCAATCGCGGCGAGCAATTCATTGTGAGAACTGGGCGATGGGATATTCCGCAAGCGATAGAGCGACTCGTCGCAAACTGCAAAGATCCGATTTTGGGGCGTATCGGGGTCACAACCGACTCAGCTTCTAAAGCCGAGATATTCCCGTTGCCGTCGGCCAATCTCTATGCCGGGAAACCCCTTGTCTATTATGGCTCATGCGATAGCGACACGCAAAAAATCGTATTGCAAGTTCGCGGCGAAGGCGGCAAGGCAAAATGCGATATCATCTTTGATATTGACTTGGCAAATGCCATAAAGTCCAGAATCGATCTTAAAGCCGAATGGGCAAAGCGTAAAATGCACACACTCGTCGGTGCATATGCTCGCGACCCTAATAGAGACACTCTTCTCGAAATGCAACGACTTAGCATAGAAACGGGATTACCTATCCCATACTATGGTGAGTTTTAACCTCAAAAACTAGTTAAGTTATGAATATACAAGCGACTGCCGACTTCTCAAAAATCACAGGCAAAATCAATCCCTGGCTCCATTGTGCAGGATTTAATCCTTATTTTCACAATCGCAATCTGCGAAACAATGACGATATGATTAAAGACCTTAATCTTAGGGCCTTAAGAACGCACGATTGGGCGCTTGTGAACCCAGGTCAACGCATTATCGATACACACTTCATCTTCCCGTTGATGAAGCTCGACCCCAAAGACCCGGCAAGCTACTACTTTGACGCTACAGACTCAATACTAAAGCTGACTCGCGATATGGGCGTCGAAGTCTTCTATCGTATGGGTACATCTATTGAGCACACGGGCTCAGCAGGACATTTCAATATCACAATTCCTGAAGACTACGAAAAGTATGCCGAAGTTATGGCGGGAATCGTACGCCATTACAATAGAGGCTGGGCCAATGGCTACAATTGGGATATCAAGTATTGGGAAATCTGGAACGAGCCTGACGGCATCAAAAACTGCTGGGCCGGCAACGGAGAACCTCCTGATGTCCTCCGAAAGAAATTCGTCAAACTATTCGTTACAATTTTGAAGCGTCTCAAGAGTGAATTTCCAGAGATTCAGGTTGGCGGCCCTGCTCTTTGCTGGGAAGATCCGGTCTACTTCACCGAGATTTTGACAGCTTGCAAGGAAGCGGGCATAGCCCCGGACTTTGTCTCTTGGCACCATTATGCACGCAATCCGAACCCCGAGGCGCTCTTGAACTCACCTTACAAAATGCGTGCCTTATGCGACAGCCTTGGCTTTAAAGAGACAAAGCTCATCATCAACGAATGGCACTATATCATAACATGGGATGGTTTACATGGCGACCCGAATTTCCATTCGCCCGATATGGCAAAGCGTGCGCAGGAGGGGCCGACAGGTCATAACGGCATTGATGCAGCCACCTTCAATCTCTATGTCATGAGCAAATGGCAAAAGGACGCTGTCCTTGACCAGGCTTATTACTATGGCTCGGGGCAAATGGGCTTTTGGGGATTTCTTGATGGGTACGGTCAACCGACAAAGACTTACTTCTCACTACTGATGATGGGCGAGATTGTCGCCAATTGCGAAAGTATGGTCGAGAGCGAATCTTCATCTCAAAGGATTTCTACGCTTGCGGCTTGGTCAAAAGACAAAAAGCACGCCTACTTTTTGGTCAACGAATATCGCGGTGTTGAGCAACTTATCAACATCGAAATCAAAGGTCTTAAAGAAATCAGAGACATTGAAGCCTTTGTCTTGGACAACTCGCGCAATCTTCTCCCCATTGATGTCGAAATGCATGACAACAAGGTTACGCTCTTTAAGGATGGCCCTCACTCCGCTGCGTTTCTTCTTAAAATTGAAGTCTAAATCGGCATAAAGATTCGAATAGCCCCCAAAAAAAACAAGCGAGGAACAATTATGCTCAAAACACATGCTTCTGTCGACTTTTCAAAGATAACCGGAAAAATCAATCCAAGGCTTCACTGTGCAAGCTTCTCCCCCGAATTCAATTCTCGAGGGCTTCGTAACACAGATGATATTATCAAATCGATGAATCTTACTGCCGTAAGAACTCACGATTGGGCTCTGGTAAACGCAGGCCAACGCATCATTGATACGCATTTCGTCTTCCCGATGATGAATCTTGACCCAAAAGACCCAACCAACTATTTCTTTGACGCTACAGACTCAATCCTCAAGTTAACCCACGACTTGGGCATGAAGGTTTTGTATCGTATGGGTACATCTATTGAGCACACGGGTTCAGCAGGACACTTCAATATCACAATTCCCGAAGACTACGACAAGTATGCCGAAGTTATGGCAGGCATCGTCCGCCATTACACCAAGGGCTGGGCGAATGGCTTCAATTGGGATACGATTGAGTGGGAGTTTTGGTGCGAGCCGGACGGCGTCCAAAACTGCTGGGCGGGCAATGGCGAGCCAGAAGATGTGCTCAGAGAAAAATTCATAAGACTTTTCGTAACAGTCCTGAAACGCCTCAAAAGTGAATTCCCTGATATTAAGGTCGGTGGCCCGGGTCTAGTTAAGGTAAGACCTGATTACTTTACAGCCCTTCTTACAGCCTGCAAAGAGGCCGGTATTGCACCTGACTTTGTCTCCTGGCACCATTATTCAGGCTCTCCTCGACCCGATATATTGATTGACTCGCCCAAAGAGATGCGTAAGCTTTGCGATGACCTTGGATTTAAGGACACCAAGCTTATGATTACCGAATGGCACTACCTCATAACATGGGATGGGCTCCACGGCAATCCGTTGTTCTTTACTCCAAGTGCCGCCATGCGTGCGTTGGAAGGCCCGACGGGGCACAACAATATTGACTCTGCCACCTTTAATCTCTATGTGATGAGCAACTGGCAAAAGGATTCGATATTGGATCATGCCTTCTACTATGGCTGTGGACACACCGGAGCATGGGGGTATATGACAACTGACGGCACCCTGACAAAGACCTATTACTCTCTTAAGATGATGGGTGAGATTGTCGCCAATTGCGAAAGCATTGCCGAAAGCGAAGCCTCATCTAAAAAAATATCCACTCTTGCCGCATGGTCAAAGGATAAAAAGACCGCCTACTTCCTCGTCAACGAATATCGCGGCGTCGATCAAATTCTCAATGTAGAGATAAACGGTCTTGATAATATCAAGCGCATAGAAGCATACGCGCTCGACAACACCCGTGATATGATGCCTATCTCGGTGAAGATGAAAAACAACAAGATCACCCTCTTCAAGGATGGGCCTAATTCAGCTGCATTCCTCTTGAAATTTGAAATCTGAAAAACTCAATAAAGTTTTTTAAGAGCTTCAACCGCAGCATCATAGCCCGCTTGGATGGCATCATCTGAGCGGGCAAAATCTAATGTAGGGATATCCCCGACCGCAGGCTCAATCAACAAATCTGCGGGATGAGACAAAAGCTCTTCGCGGGCAATGCGGTCCTCACAAATGCGCGTTGTCTTCATAAGGATATCGAAGAAGCCATAGCCTGATTCATAACCAGAAAGAAGTCCGTCAAGCGACGCGCCCTTATGTGCGATTTTGTCACTTAACTCCGATTTAATTTTGGCGGTAAAATCAACAGCCTTAGATATGACACTTGGTAGACGCCTCGTCTGATATGGGCACTTCAATGAATTATCAACATTTATCGCGACGACAAAATCAGCGCCCTTTGCCATAGCAGTCGAAACCGGAACCGGACTTGAAATACCGCCATCGACTAGGATACGCTTACCTCTGCGGACCGGAGTAAAAACACCGGGAATCGAGATAGAAGCCCTAACAGCTTGAAGCACCTTACCCTTATCAATAACAACGGGCTCGCCTGTTTCAATATCCGTTGCCAATACGGCAAATGGAATCGGCAGTTCCTCAATTGAACAATCCGGCAGAATCTGCCCCAGAAAATCCATAACGCGCTTACCCTTGATAAGCCCGTCACGATGGACGCCGAACTCAAAAAAAACGCCGACAGCACGGGCTAAATCGACATTACGCGCAGTAAAGTCAAGGACGCCGAAACGACCCGACGCAATCGCCGCACCGACAATTGCGCCGAAACTTGTTCCTACGATTACAGAGGGGCGCACGCCATACTCGATAAGAGCCTTTACAGCGCCTACATGGGCAAGACCGCGAGCACCTCCGCTGCCAAGCACCAATCCTATTTTTTTATTGCCGTTCCTTAGAGGCATCAAACGCCGCCTAACTGACTAAATCACCAAGCGAGCCCACACAGGATAGTGGTCAGAAGTGTAACCGCCGAGCATTTGACGGTCGTCAACGGCTACAGACTTCACCTTAATATCGCTGGAGACAAAGATGTAATCGATTGGCGAATCGGGCAAGTTGGGTCTTCCATAGCCATGGAATGTCTTCGCAGGACCCTGACGCTCGGTTTCCGAAATCTTTACCGCATCATTAAGCAGCAAAGAGGCGATGCGATATGTCTCGCTATTTGGGCGGGCATTGAAATCACCCGTCAAAATAAGAGGCAAACCCTTGCAATTCTTTGACGCGTGGTCGACTACAAGCTTAATACCCTCAACGCGGGCAAGCTCGCTGATATGGTCAAGGTGGGTGTTGTAATAGCAAAAGTCCTTGCCGATCACACCATCATGGAAAATACCCCACGACGCGATGCGCGGATATTTAGTATCCCAAGAGAGCGAGCCTGGCACATCAGGAGTTTCTGAAAGTGCAAAGGTTCCGCCGTCGAGCAATGTGAATCGCTTTGTGTCATAAAAGATGCAGGAATGTTCATCTTCATCGTCAAAGTTAGCGCGTCCACCGCCAATTTTTGCGTAATCGGTATCACGCAAAATATCGTCAATCTGTCGCTTAACCGCCTCCTGAACGCCAAAGATATCAAAGGCATCATCGGCAATCAACGCTTTAACGCGAGGAGAACGCACCTCCCAATTATAAGGCGGCGCATCACAGGGAGTTCGAAGGTTGTAAGTTGCAAGGCGTATCTCTGTATTAGGTTTCATTTTACTACCTGCCTGTAAAGCAAAGTCAAGTTAAAGGCAAATCATCAGGGTTAGATGCTGACAGATAAAGCGCAGTACCCGGTTTGACTGATTGTCGGAAAAGACTAAATGACAAGGCGAGCCCACACAGGATAGTGGTCTGAAGTATAACCGCCGAGCAATTGGCGATCGTCAACCGTTATCGACTTAACCTTGATATCTTCAGAGACAAAGATGTAATCGATTGGAGTGTCGGGCAGATTGGGCCTTCCGTAGCCATGGAATGTCATTCCAGGCCCCTGACGCTCCGTCTCAGAAACGAGAACGGCGTCCTTCAGAAGGGATGAAGCGATACGGTATGTTTCGCTGTCTGGGCGGGCATTGAAATCACCCGTCAAAATAAGAGGCAAGCCCTTGCAATTCTTTGACGCATGGTCAACAACCATCTTGATACCCTCGACACGGGCAAGCTCACTTACATGGTCAAGATGCGTGTTGTAGTAGCAAAAATCCTTATTGGTTACGCCATCATGGAAAAGGCCCCATGATACGATGCGAGGGCAGCTTGTATTCCAAGAGCGTGAACCAGGAACATCGGGAGTTTCAGAAAGCGCAAAAGTGCCGCCGTCAATCAATGTGAACCGCTTCGTGTCATAAAAGATGCAGGAATGCTCGCCACCGTCGGCAAAGTCGTTACGACCACCGCCGATCTTGGCATAGTCGGTATCACGCAGGATATCTTCAACTTGACGCTTTACAGCCTCCTGAACGCCGAAAATATCAAAACGGTTATCGGCAATTAAAGCCTTTGCGCGTGGACAGCGGACATCCCAATCAAGCTCTGGAACTCCTCCAGGGCAACGGACATTATAGGTCGCAAGACGAATCTCGCAATTTTCCACATTATTTTCCATCTTAAACACTCCCTTGATTGTATAAAACTACTGAATAATTTCAGCCTCAGCCTCGGCAACGACCTCCTCGCCCTTGCCGATTATCTGACAGGCCTGTAAAATGACACGACGGAGAGACTCCTCCTTAGACTCCATTGCCGCAATCTTATCTTTAAGAAGCTTGCTGTCACGAAGTTGAGACTCATACGCCTCTTTGTCCTTAAGAAACGCCGTCTCGGCATTTTTAAGCTTACGGCGTGAATCTGCAGCAATGTTTTCATTTTCGTTACGGAGCATCTTAATATCCTTTTCATACTCTTTAATCTGCTCCTCCAACTCGGCTATACGGGCCAAATCCGCCTCTCGCGAGCGGTTGCTGGACTCTGACTCGGCAACCTGCGCAAGCAACACCTCTGCGCGCTTTTCCGCCTTAACGATCTCGGCTTTAAGCTTCGTCTTTTCAGCGGCAAGCCCTTGTCTTTCAGCCTCCATACGGCTACGCTCTGCGGCAAAGGCCTGACGCTCCGCGTCAAACTCCAAATCCTTTGAGGACAGCTGACCAACAGCCATGCGCTGTTCAGCCTTGACAGAAGCGATATCCGCTTCAAGCTTAGCCGCACGAACGGCAAAATCCTTGCGAAGGGTAATAATCTGAGCCTTCAACTCCTCGTTTTCGCGGCGCAGCGCTTCTGGAGAATCATCAATAGATTTGGAACGGACGAACTGAGGCATCTCATCTGTCACCTCGCCGTTGCGGATAGCCTCTTTCATCGCATCACGATGGACAGGTCCCCAGAAACGGCCATCGGGAAGGCGCGTGACCCAATTCATCTCAAGCTCCTCACATGATTCGACAGGCTCCCATTTTATATCATCCCTTGAGAGCAGTTGACCAGGAGTCAGACGGCCGTCACGCGCCCAGGTCAAAAGCGTTTCCATAGATGCAGGGCCAAAGATACGCCCGTCTTCACCCTTAATTTTCCAAATATTTTCAGCTCTCTCTTCGCTCATTTCTAACTCCTTAAAAAAATACACATTGCGATTAAATTAAAGGAAGCACTCTCGCCGTCACATCGTTCTCGTCGGAGCAGGGCTCGAAGTCGCCAAAAAGTTTCCACTCCTCATTCAGCTTGGTAGTCTCTCCTGGTGCTAGCTTAACTAATGGGCCAAGTGCCTCAAGCTCGACAAAATCACCATTGGTAAAGGTCTCAAAATTGCAGTTTCCGTCTGGATACGCGACCGAATCAGAATGGTCGAATTTCATAACGAAGAGCTGCTTTTCACACTCAAGAGCAATCCATCCGAAACGGTTACGCATACCGATCTTTTGAGGAGACGGAACTGACGGATCCTGCCTCAAGAATAGATATTTTTTACCGATAGTCCACCTTGAATCGGATAAATCAGTATACGACCAAAGAGACCAGTTTTGATTCGGCGGCAAATTGTCGTTGCAATGCGGCTTCTTCTCAGGAAGCGGAATAATCTCACGGGAGTTCTTTCCGCAAACATTCAGCGACCAGCATGCAAGCTCAATAGGCTCCGAACCGCAATTCCTCAAACGATTGCAAATCCGCACAAAGCCCGTCTTCTCATCAAGAACGATATCCATCTCCTTCTGGACATTTGTAAGAGACCCTGGATTCTGTCGAGTGCGAATTCCACCCTCTATCTCAATAGCCTCGGCATAAGGCTCGTTATCCAACTCGTAACTAAAAGGATAAGATTCAGGCGCAATCCAAAGACGATGACCTCCGCGATTAACCCAGACATCTCCGCCCTTACTGTACTTATCAGCTTCAATCTCAGCCATCACATTCGGGCCGCCGACAAAGCCATAGCGAATAATGCGAGGCCCGACATCACGCGTTATAAGAAGCTCAACCTTACCATTTGTAAGTCTGATGCAATCCCATCCGTTAAACTCAACATGTTCCATAATCACCTCAAATAAAATCAACCGACATTCTTCAGGAAAAGCCTTCGAACAAAGCTATCCTCAGCAACCACACCATTGTCAATGAAAAGGCAAATGGCCGTCACTGCAATAGCCGCAATCGCAACGCCAAGTGCATTGGCAAGCCAAAACCTCTTCTTATCCAACTTAAGAAGATATGCTCCCATTGCTCCAGTGTAGGCACCAGTACCTGGAAGAGGCACTCCAATAAAAACGGCGACACCCCAAACACCATACTTCTCAATCAAGGGACGCAACTTCTCCTGCCGCTTCTCCAAGCGTGGCCAGATATTATCATCAAACCAGCGCCACCTGCGAAGAATATTCTCCGCAAGAGACATCAAAGAAAAAACCGCAACACCCAAAAGAATATTAGCGACAAGGCAAATAGCGACAACGCCCCAGATTCCCAGGCTGCCTCTAATGTCGCTGGCAAAAAAACCGACAGGAATCGAAGCCCTAAGCTCCAATCCCGGAATTAAGGTTGTTGCAACTAAAACTGAAATTGATTTTAACATATGAAATTATTATACCATATATGCTATAATCTTACACATGAAAGAGATTATTATCATATTCGTTTCACTGTTCCTATCTGTGCCGCTCTTTGCAGCAGATGAAATCCGCTTTACGGGCGCTCCTTTGGAACGCTCAACTCAAAACGAATCCAACGCCGCAATCGACAGAGCGACCGACTGGCTTCTGTCGCAACAAAATGAAAAAGGATATTGGGGCGACGAAGACCAATTGCTCACAGCTGTCGCAACCCTCGCAATTGCCGGCTCAAATTCCGAAATCAGGAAAACTCCGCAGATAAAAAAGGCCATCGATTGGTTAAAATCCCCATCCTGCACTTCAAACAAAACAGTACAGATTAAAGCCATTTTATGGAGAGAAATCGCATTAACGGTCTTCGCACCCGATGCAATAAATAGCCTCCCGCTTATATGCAAATCAACAGGTAAAATACGCTACGCGCTTTATGAAATAATATTCTTGAGAAAACACAAAGACGGTGAGCTTTTTGAGCTTCCCTCTCAGCAAAATTACCGTCCACAGCAAAACGATGTAATCTTTTTATCATATTACAAAAAGAACAGTTACATTGAATCGGCAATGGAAACGCTGGCCAAAGAATGGTCTTCATCTGGCGATATCCCCAAAGAGTGGAAAGAAGATGCCGAGATGGCATGGTGGTATGCTCACGCCATCAACAGAGCCTTCAACGGAGAAATCTACCTCAAATCAAATGGCGAGATAACACCGATTGATTGGCGCGTGCCTCTGGCAAACTACTGGACAACGACTCAAACAATGGACGCCAAAGGACGCGGAAACTGGAAAAACTCCATTTTAGAGACGGCCTTCGCTATTCTCCTGCTAAGCGAATTGTAATCCCCGCAATAATAACCGAATTTTACTGTTCCTGAGGGTAAATCCTTATAACATCATCGTAAACACGGCGCTCAAACTTAGAAGGCTTCCCGTCTTCATCATGGCCGACAAAGATATATACAGGAATCATTTCAGCTACCAGACGGCCCTTCTTATCCAGAACGATATTAATCTCCAGATGACCGTAATGCTTACCTCCGTCAATTAAACGGCCGTCCTTCCAAATCTCCTTTGAATCGGTATGGACACGGAAGGTCTCGTATGGATTCTTCTTTGCTGTCCGTTGACGCCCACGAAGCCCATCTCCTGAAAATCCGACATCGTATACATGAAGCTTATGGCTGCGAGCCTTACCGTCGACACCTATTGCCTTACCCTTTACAACCGAATGCTCGACAATCTCGTCATGGCCGCAAATCCACGCTGAAACACCATATTTCATAAGCAGAGGTGTCAAGCAGCGCGTCGGCACACCTGAAAGCCACTCTTCATAATTTTCCCTTCCCTTGTCTCCATTTGCGCGACCGTGAGGACCGACCGAATACGGACATTGGTGCGAAAAGACAAAAATAAACTTACTCTTTAATTGAGCGTCCTTCAATTGAGCCTCCAGCCAATTCCATTGTGCAGACCCTTCATTAAAATCAGGAGCACGGCAAGTCTTATCGGAAAGCCTCAGATTGGTATCCTTGCTGGGGTCGCCGTCAGGCCCGTTATTGAGATCGAGAAAGATAAGAGTTGCAGGGCCGTAATCCAAACGATGAAAACGCTCCTGACGATCCTGCTCAACATCTGCGCCATTAGGATTAAACTCAAAATATGAAAGGTATTTACGCATTCCCACCTCTCCAGCCTCGGCTGTATAAGAGTGATAATCGTGATTGCCAGGAGAGGCTAAAATCGGAATTGCTCCAGCAGGGTCATTATAGGCACCTGCATTGTGACGCCAAAACTCATCCCAATCAACCTGCTTACTGCCCATCTCTGCCAAGTCGCCAGAAATAAGAATCAAATCGGGATTGCGGCGTATCATGTGGACAATATTCGACGCATACCCAGCAGTCTGATCTATCAGATAACGGCGGGATACCTTTTCATCTTTCGGGTTATCCCACGAAACCCTAGAACCTGTCGATTCAGGCTCAGTCTCGCTATCTGAATAGCAGATGAATCTGACAGGCGAATTCGAGTGCGGAGCTGTCCTGAAAAAATTAGTGTAAGTCACACCGCCACAGTCAACCTTATAGCAATAACGGGTTGCAGCCTTTAATCCCTCAATACGGATTCGATGCTGATATGGAACGGTAAACGGCAAATAAGGCTTGGCATAATTTGTTTGGCGGGGGTCATACCCAAGCTCAGGGGCGAGGCGCGAAGAGGAAATTCCCGAAAAAACCTTTGCATTCCCATTGGAAGCCTCCCACCACTCAACCCTGCCAGGAGCCTCATTCTGCATAAGCCACATAATTGTTATAGCGTCAGTTGCAGGACGCTGAAGATATGGTGTCACCCTAAAGAAATTATCCTGCGCCGCGCAAAGAGCTGTTGCAAGAAAAATCGTTACGGCAAATGCACTGACAAAACGAAACATAACGCCACCCCTCCTACTCTCTAATTACGCTTTGCCCACTGAGATTGACGGGCGACTCCGAGCATAATATTGGCATCGTCAACGGTACGGATACCGCGGGAAAAGATACGCGCGAACCCCTGCATCATGTGATTAGCCTTATCCTCCTTCATAAAGCCAATCTCAAGCATAGCCTCCCTCCAGATTTCAAAGAGACGCTCGCGGTGACGACCGTCAACGGGCGGAGATTTTTCATCAGGCGGAGAATAGACCGATGCGGCAGAATAAAGCTCATACATACAAATCATTGCCGCCTGTGCTAGATTTATAGAACGATAATCAGGAGATGAAGGAATGCGAATCAAATGGGTGCAAAGCTGCACCTCGTCGTTTTCAAGGCCATTATCCTCACGGCCGAAAACCAGAGCCACATCACCGTGCTGCGCCACATCCAACAGCTCAGGTGCAATCTCACGGGCGAGCTTGACATGCTGGCGATATAAACCATCCCGCGCCGTAGCACCCGCAACGGCAGCGCAATCGGCAACAGCCTCAGCCAGAGTTGAAACCGTTGTGCGATTTTCCAATATGGCACCAGCGTGGACCGCCATTCTCTCCGCTTCGCCCCAATCCTTGTCCTCAACACGCGGATTGACAATATATAGCCTTGAAAGTCCCATATTTGCCATAGCTCGGCAGACAGAACCTACATTGCCTGCATAAAGGGGAGAGACCAAAACAATGCGTATGCGCGCACCTGCGTCATAAGACTTATCGTGAGGTTGATTCGCTGGAGTACTCATAAAACCTTCCATTTCGACATAAAAATACCTCCATTGAGAATACCAAAACAAAGGCAAATGTGCAAAATAATACTAGAGTCAAAGAAATCAATTTGCTATAATAGGACTATGAACTCTATCGAAATGCTCATTCAGGTCTTTGGCGGCCTAAGTCTTTTCCTCCTCGGAATGAAGTATATGTCCGAGGGCTTTCAGTCTGCTGCAGGTAAACGCCTTCGTTCAATGGTTGCAGCAGTGACCGACAACCGTTTTGCAGGTTGTGCAACAGGTGTAGTTGTAACAAGTATAATACAATCCTCTTCAATTACTACGGTTCTGCTAATTGGTTTAGTCAATGCAGGAGTAATGTCGCTCCAACAGGCCTTTGGAGTGATTCTGGGTGCAAACATCGGTACAACGGTCACAGGATGGCTCGTCTCCTTAGATGTACTTACATGGGGACTTCCAACGATGACAATAGCATCATTAGGCTTCCTATTTGGAAAGACAGAGAAATTCAAGCTCTACTCCATGATTCTTATGGGATTAGGCATGGTCTTTTTCGGACTTGCAATGATGAAGGAAGGAATAGAGCCCCTAAAGCAGTCCGAAAAATTCTTAACACTATTTGCAAGTTTCAAGCCCGACTCACTATTAGGCTTATTAAAATGCATATCAATTGGAGCAATCGTAACAGCAATAATTCAATCCTCCTCAGCCACGGTCGCAATTACAATTACCCTTGCAACAACAGGTGTTATTGATTTTGAGACTGCTGTCGCCCTCGTTCTTGGAGAAAATATCGGTACCACGATAACAGCAGGAATAGCATCAATCGGTGGCTCGATTGCCGCTCGAAGAGTAGCCTGTGCACACATTATCTCCAAAATCATCGGCGTAATAGTAATGGTACTGTTCTTCACCCTCTTCATGAAGCTGATATATTTATTACTAAACATTCTAAACATTGAAAGCACAGCAAAATCAATTGCCTTTGCACACACCCTCTTCAATCTCTTACTCGTAACACTCTTCCTTGCCTTCACTGGTCCATTTACTCAATTTATAATGAAAATTTGCCCAGAAAAGGCGGCAAATTCATCTCACCACATCACATATCTCGATATCAGCATGCTCTCTACTCCGGCATTCGGCATACAGCAATCCTATCAGGAAGTCATCCGAATGGCAGACCGCACCCAACTGCTTATGGGCGATCTCCGCGCTTGCCTGATTGACGATGAAAATGAAGTGGCACAAAAATCAATCTTTGAAGGTGAAACCGCTCTGGATGAACAGCAGCGCGAAATACTTCAATTTCTATCTAAGCTAGTAAGAGGCAATGTCACAACTGAAATTTCCGCAGAAACCCGCAAACAAATTCGCTTAGCCGACGAATATGAGTCGGTAGGCGACTATGTCGCAAGCTTAGTCAAACTCATCCTCCGCAGAAAGCAATCTGAAGTCAGATTATCCGAAAAAGCCATCTCAGAACTCCTCGCAATGCACGACAGAGTCTCAGAATATATTGCGATGGTTTCAACGGGGCTTCGCACAAATACGGCAACCTCAGATTACCTGATGCGCTCCCACACCGAAGCGAATTCCATAACACACTACTATAAAGACCTACGCGCAGAGCATATGGCCCGTATTGAATCAGGTGCATGCGATCCCTTGGCAGGGCTCGCCTACGCAGATATGATGCAGTGCTACCGCAAGATTCTTGGCCACGCCCAAAACATCGCCGAAGCCGTCGTAGGCGAAAAATAAAAAGCTCTTCATCAAAAAGTTTGGGAAAAGACTTGGATAATGTCATAATTTCACATGGCTCTGTTTTAGAACACTGTTGAATCGGTTTTCCTTTCCATTCCGTCCGGTGTAATTGGCTTTCCTTAATTTCCTGTTGACTTTAGCGAAGCAATCATATATTAATAATGTTGAGTTGTAAATACTGCAACGAAAGAATAGGAGCGCACATCATGAATGACAATACGAAAATCACCTTGACAGTTGGACAGTTACGGAGATTAGTACAAGAAAATGAATCCGTTTTCCCCATTTGCGAAGGGTATGAGGATGGTTCCGAAGACATTGATTGGGGAACTCTCATCGGGATTTTCACCATAGAGCAAACCATCGTAACCGAAATGGGCGAAATAGGCAAAATTACAACTTCGCATCTATACTATGTCTATATTCACCCACACGAAGGTTCAATACCACATTTCCATGTTTTCGACAAAGACGGAATGCATCGCAAGCAGTCAACAAAGAAAATGACTGGATTTCATACTTGCGTTGCGATAAAATGCAACAAGTATTTCAAGCATGGCCCATATACCGACAATCTTGACAAGGACATGATGGTGGCTCTTGATAACCTAATGAATGAAATTAGAGACAGCGAAACTTCTGACCCCGGAATGACAAATTTCCAACACACTATTAGAGAGTGGAATGCCAATAATGCACAGAAAGGCACTCCGGGGTGGGTTGACCCAAATACGGAAAAGCCAGATTATACGAGAATATCCGGAAATCTTGGTAAATAATCCACAAAGAACTTTCTAAGGGGACAGGCCTTACTAATTCTTCATTATTACCTATTACCTATTACCTATTACCTAAACAAAGGTAAGAAGTAAGAGGTAAAAGGTAAGAAGTGCGGAGTTTGTCATTTTCTTGTGAAAGAACTTTTTAAGGGGACAGGTCTTACTAATTCTTCATTATTACCTATTACCTATTCTTACCTATTACCTATTACCTAAACAAAGGTAAGAAGTAAGAGGTAAAAGGTAAGATGTGCGGAGTTTGTCGTTTTCTTGTGAAAGAACTTTTTAAGGGGACAGGTCTTACTAATTCTTCATTATTACCTATTACCTATTACCTATTACCTATTACCTAACTTTTCTGGGGACAGTCCTTTTTGATTCATCTCGTAGCGATATTTGCCCTGCCCCACTTGTTCACAGTGATTAGGCAAACGAACACTAGCCGTTGCTCCAACTGGGATTTCTATCTCAAGCGATATCTTCCCTTCATTACGAACCCATGAAACGGCGACCTTACCATAAACCGTTTCAATAGAGCAACTGACATTTGAAAGTCTGGAGGGGAATTTTGGCTCAATTATTATCTGCCTATAACCAGGAGCTCTCCAATCAGGAGCAATTCCCGCAACATGGCGGAAGAACCAAATAAAGCCACTTCCGTGAATAGGATGATTATGGGAGTGAGCGCCATTCCAGTATTCCCATAAAGTCGTAGAACCCGACTTGATCCAATATCCCATTGATGGAATATCATCCTTGTTCATAACATCGTAAGCAAGCTCAGTCTTGCCATTTTCAGACAGCACCGAAAAGAGCAAGGTTGTAGCTATCATACCGCCGTCGGTATGACCGCCAGCATCAGCGATATTCTTTTCTAAAGCTGCGATTACACGATTACGCCATGCTTCAGGCACACCCATAGCAAGTGCGAAGACATTGGCGCCATAGGGGCCAAATGAGCCGAGCTCCTCGTTGTAAAACCTCTTATGAAATGCCGTTCGAATAGCCTCTTCACGCATTGCAAGATACTTGGCATCATCGTCACGACCGACAATTTCTGCCGTGCGCATGGCTATTTCAACACATTTCCAGTAATACCATGTGTGGACGATATTATGGGGAATCTCCTTTGCAGCAGGAATCCAATCACCTAGATTTTGCCACTCGCTGGTGGGGTCATTCTTCTCAACGATATCATCGGTTGCCCAAGTATCCAAATAACGGATGTACCCAAGCATGGCATCAAGATTATCAGCTAATATCTTTTTATCACCGTATGCCTCATAAAAATTCCAAGGCATAATCGCAATTGCAGCCCCCCAAGCTACGCCACCGCCGGCACCTGGCTGCCACGGTGCCGAATTCGGAACATGGCCGGATTCCTTATTCGCGGCACCTCTTACATCCTCAATCCACTTATTGTAAAAAGCCGACGCTGCAAATGATGTAACAACCATTGGGATACAAAGTGCGCCGTCGCCCGTATAAGGGGTTCGCTCACGGTGTGGGCAATCACTGGCAATCGCACCATGCATATTATCCAGTTGCGTGCGGACAAAAGCCTTATACAATTTATTGAAAAGCTCATTCGAGGACTCAAACTTGGCAATGCAAGGAACATTGCTGTTTACCGCCTCCGCAACGATGTTTTCGCTGGTAAGCTTTCCATACCAGCCCGCAATTACAACCTCGCTGAAAACATACCAGGAAAAGCGTGCATGATATGATTCATTACCGCCCCCACGGCAGGTATAGGAATTTGACCCAATCGGAGACTCGCAAATATATTTAATCGAGATGCAATTACCGCGAGGTGCTGAGATTTCTTTAAGGTGGACCCACCCTGATATCTCCTCGGGGAAACTGACACGGTATGTGCCATTTCCCTCGTCTTTTATAGAAATTGGAGCGAATCGCTCAAAGACACAGTCATATGGACCGTTTTGGGCAACTAGATGACCAAAAGGAGCATTGCGTGAAACCGCTTTTTCCCATTGAGAATCATCGAATTCCGGACTGCACCAACCATCCTGCTCAAGCTGTGCGTCATAATGCTCGCCACGGAATATATCATTTTCTACAATAGGACTCTTTGAAACTGACCAGGTCTCATCAGAAACGACATATTCCCTTGACCCATCAAGATACTCAAGAATGACTTGACCGAAGAAGCGAGGTGACCCGTATGGTTCATCCCAATGACAATCGGTATTATAAAAGCCATTTCCCAATATCGCGCCTATGGCATTAACTCCATTTTTGAGCTGTGGCATCAAATCAATACCGACATAAAAAGTGCGATATTCCTCAAAATTATCGGCAAGCGGAATTGCCCTGCCGCTCTCTATTTTGGGGCGTTTACCATAATTGGTTTGATTCGGCGACAACAGATGATCATTGGCTTTAACGCCATTTACATATAACTCAAAATAACCTAGCCCTGTACCAAAAAAGGCCGCTGATTTAAGCGGCTTGTCTACTGAAAAAACCTTTCGTAAAAGAGGAGCGGCAGGCCACTCTCCCGTATATTTTGATGGCTCCTCACCTTGCCAAGGGGCTCCAATCCATTTACATTTCCAATCCGATGGACTCAGCATACCCATCGTCCAAGAGGCAATCTCCGACCAATCCGAAGGAATGTCATTACCATCCCAAGTGCGAACGCGCCACCAATATCTGACACCTGAAAGCAAGGCTCCGCCACCGTATGGAATCAAATGCGACTCTGCCGACAATACCTTTCCCGTCGACCAAATATCCGCATTACCGCTCTCAAGAATCGCCTCAGTCGACGCAACTTCTATTTCGTATGCCGACTGCACAATGCCATTGACATTGGAAAGAGGTCTATTAACCCACGAAAAGCGTGGCTCCAACACATCTAGCTGCGAAGGATTAGATTGAAATTCACAAAGAAGTGATTCAGGAACAATTGAAGCGCGAGTAGCCTCAAACTGAGAATTCATATAGACCCCTTGATAGTTTATTGATAAAACCCGTTTATCTATTGTACCATAAAACGGGTTCCATAATTCCTATCGGTAAGACGAACCGTTTGCATACCATTTTCATGGATTATAGTTATACGCAAATGGTCGATGCAACTCTCTGCCGAAAATGAAAGATCAATAGACTTCTTATGAATCTTTCCAGCACTCTCAGGAATCGACAAAAGATCAAAGGCAAATGTTCTGCCATCACTTGGAGCGTATACAGCATCAACAGGATTTACAACAATCTTCAATTTTTCATCACGGGTGCATTCATACTTAGAGCCACTTCCCATTGCATAAATTGAATCGCTCTTATTATCCTTAGCATCAACATCAAAATAAAGTGTTGAGCCTGTACCTATTACCGCATCACCCAATTGAACTCTCTGGCATTTATCTCCATTGTTGTTAATCTTAAAAACACCATCTGCTCCAATTACCAAACGGGCATTCTCAGGCAAATTCGAGCCCACCTGAAGCGTTGCGTTGGAGATGCTAAACTCGGTCGGCTGCTCCCTATCCTCAAAAACGACCCCCTCTTCAAATGTAAGCGATGAAGTGCCAAAGACAACAAATTGGCCGACATTATATGAAGAACCAGACTTTCCAGTATAAGGCGTTTTATTAAAGATTCTCACTTGATCAAGAGTCATAGATCCATAAAAATCAGCTACGCCACCCGTAGAATGAAAGAAATTCCCACCGGTAATCACATTGTTATATCTTATTGTAGGGCCGCCTATACGAACCTTTGAGCTAAAGCCTCCACCACCCTCTCCAATAACAATACCAATTTTTTTGGCATCATCTGTTGCCCAAGAATTACTGTAACCAGAAGGCGTTATTGCCGCCCCATTTTTTAAAGTAATCGCATCAGGTACAAACTCTTCATAAGTTAAACCCCTAATATCAGAAATAAAAAACGCATTATCAAAAATCATCTTACCCTTAAATGATGAAACTCCGGCATTGATTCTAAAACTCATTGTAAAATTATTGACCGATGGATCTCTGGAAATAAAACACATTGCAGTCCCCTTATCGGCAACAAGATTGTTGATATTTATCTGCTCGTACCCATACCCGATTCGCTCAAAAACAAATGGCTCGGCTTCAGGCGAATTTACAATCATCTTACCTGCAAAGGTAATTGAATTGGCGTAATTGGGATTAGTAGGCCTCAATAACATAACACCTTTATTCAAAGTAAAACGGTCAAGAGTATATGTCGGTGTAATACCACCAATAGCTAAATCAACTCGCCCCGTTGCTCCCGACTCCAAATCACCGACAGCAAGCTCCGTACCGGCAAATTCAGCAGATACCGACGGAAAATACAGAGCATCTGTATCATTTGTCCCCAAAGCTACTCTATACGGAGCAAGGTGTGGAACCTTGCCATCAGACCAATTCTCTCCACATCCATTGAAAGAAGTTTCCGCCGCTGATGCACTGTCACCCTTTACAAGCGTAATCACCTCTGCGTCCTTAGGGCCAATCATTGCAACATAGTAATCCCCATCCTCAACAATCTCAAGATTGACAATCTTAAAAGGATCGTCAAAACTATATCCCGAGACATCAAGCATCGCGTGCGTCAATGCCAACTCCGATTTCTTAACGATTATAAGAGGCTGTGCACTCGTAAAAATCTTTGAAGGCCATATTGCCGATTGGAATTGCAATGGATTTGCCTCTGAAACTCCTGAAATTTTACCATCTATTTTTAAGCATTCGAGCTTAGCACCGTCAGCGTCAAAATCAAGCTTCAAAACTCCGCCATCGTATGTAAAGTCCCTTATTGTAATTGATTCTGCAGCCGCACCAACTGCAATTGTATGACTTGATGCTGCTGGATTAGGATCCAAAACGCTATTATTGTGCATAGCTATGCTAAAATTCGTCGATGCAGGGTAACAGAGACGAAGGTAACTCTTAGCGTAATCGCCCGACATTTCAACAGAAACAGGCTTTTCAACAATGGCATCAGCAACATAAAGAACAGAGTTTCCTGATTTTCCCAAATTACTAGAATTATATCCTCCATGCATAACAATCCTATCAACCGAAAGAGTTGAACCGTTTAAAAATATCGCAGCAGGATTCTCAACTGTTTTAGATTCAAGATTCAAATCTGTAGTAGCAAGCCTGTTAGCAAAAATCCAAGTGCTATCAACAACCGTCAAAGGCCCCCCAACAATAGGGAAATAAATCGTTGGACTTGCATGATAACACTTAAAAAGGGAGCCACCTGTAGCATCAATTGTAATACCGAGTTTTGCATTATTATAGGATTTATTAGAATATCCCGACTGACCAAGACCCGCTCCGTTTTTCAAAACAATGCGATCAGAAGCAAATCCAGATGCAGCCCCAAACATTGAACATATTTCCTTACCCAAAGAACCGAATTTAACACCATCAAGAATAATTTTGCCGGGATATTTATCAAAATTTGGAGCTAAATCAGAAAGTGTAGTCACACTGTCATCACGAGCAAAACAAACAACGGAATCCTCACTGCCATAGAAGATTCCAGTCGTCGTCCTTAAATTATTTCCAAGCTTGATAACAAATGGATCGTCAGAAGTTGACTCAACAGTAATAGAAGCGATTTTTGACATATTACCTGTTGTAGGTATGCGCCAAAGCCCCTTCTTCAATATAAGAGAAGGAATCGTCCAGCTAGCAAAAGTTGAAGACGAAAGAAAACCTGCAACATCGTCAGTACCAATCTGCAAAGAATCACCGGCAAAAGTAGCGGCGACCGTTGGAAGGAACATTCCCGAATCCTCTCCAAGTGCAACAGTGTATGAATTACCGGCGGAAGGTGCTGCTCCATTAGCCCATCCATTAGCCGAATTAAATGATGTTGTAGCAGACGCATCTGAATCAGCAGTCGTCAAGAATATATTATCTGCTAAAATCGAAGCCCCTGAAACCCCTAATGAAACGGTTAATGCAAAGGTAATAAACTTATTCATAAAAACTCCTCAATAAATGCTAATTTACCCTTTAATAAGAAAAAAGTCAACCTTTTTTTCGCTCCCAAATCTATCCAAAACTGTTCCGCACAGTAATCTCATTTCGCGCCGAATAACCAACTGTCAAGCCCATACAATATCTCTGCGCTCTCCGCGTTCTCTGAGTGAGAACTTTTAACTACGACTTAAAAAAAAACTCTGCGCCTCTGCGGCTCTGCGATAAAAAAATTTAAGACTATTTGACTTGACACAATGACTAAATCCTGCTATACTGACACACTAGCAATGGTAGCAGACGGCAGTTGAGGAGACGCGCCCGCCACAGCGATACCCCAGTTCTTTCCATTTATCCTTTACTTTTTCAACTTGCACGCAATGATATTGAATATCGACTCCGTTTTTTGATAAAATTTGAAACTGACCATTTCTCCAAGGACACTCAAAATGAATACCGAAGAAACTTTTTTGTTAGGCGGATGGCGTTTTCAAAAGGGGCCGATTGATGGCTGTCCTCAATCTTCAACCTTTGATGACGCCGCATGGGAATCCGTACGGATACCACATGACTGGGCAATTTCCGAGCCTTTTGATAAAGAAGTCGATATGCAAGTGACTGCCATTATCGAAAATGGCGAAACGGTAGCATCAGAAAAGACTGGCAGAACAGGCTCACTTCCTTGGATTGGTGAAGGCTGGTATCGTCGCACAATCACGATTCCTCAAGGATGCCGCCATGCCGAGCTCGTCTTTGACGGTGCAATGGCACGCTCCACACTCTATTTTGATGGAAAAAAAATCAATTATCGCATCTCTGGGTATGTAACTTTTTCTGTCGATATAACGCCTTATTTAGGTGATACCTCTACAGCTTCTAACCATACAATCGCCGTACATCTCTCAACAGAGCCACAAAGCTCGCGCTGGTATCCCGGCGCTGGCCTTTATCGTCCTGTGCGACTTATAACCTCCAAGAAAGCATGGATTGATCGCACTGCAACATTTGTTCGAACAACATCATTGCATGGCAATTCGGCAACAGTAGCAATCTCGACACAACTTCATGGTGAAGACTCGGCACTATACTCTGCAACTCTTTATAATGAAAAAGGGCAATCAGTCGCAGCTTCTGAGCCAACGCCAAATAACGACTTTACAATTGCGGTAAAAAATCCCGAACTCTGGTCGCCAGAATCCCCCGCCCTTTACACAGTCTGTATCGAGGCAAAAAAAAGTGATGGCACACTCCTTGACGCATACGAGCTTAAAACGGGCATTCGCATCGTTGAAATCACAGAAAAGGGCTTTTTCCTCAACGGCAAACTGCGCAAATTCAAAGGCGCATGTCTTCACCATGATTTAGGCCCTGTAGGTGCCGCATTTAATAAAGACGCATTTCGCCGTCAACTTAGAATTCTTCGCGAATGCGGCTGTGACTCAATCAGAACATCCCACAATATGCCTGCTCCATGGCAAATGGACATTTGCGATGAAGAAGGCTTTATGGTTATGGCCGAATCGTTTGATGTATGGTATAACGCAAAATGCGCAAATGATTATGCCAAATACTTTGCCGACAACTGGCTTCAGGATTTAGACGGTCTTATTCTCTTTAACCGCAACCATCCTTCGATTGTATTTTGGTCTATCGGCAATGAAAGCCATGACCTTGACACACCTGAAGGTCTTGAAGTCTATCCCAAAATGGAAGCCCGCTGCAAAGAGCTTGACCCGACCCGCCCGGTCACGCAGGGAATACATGTTCCAGATGTTGCCATAGATTCAGGAATTTTGCAGATGACCGACATTGCCGGAATAAACTACAAGATACCGCGGCTTGAAAGAGTTCATTCGGTTTCAAATATGGGAATTGCCCTGGGTACCGAAAATGCCTCAACAGTATCATCACGCGGTATCTACAAATTCCCCGTCAACGCTTCTCCATTTAAC
This sequence comes from Kiritimatiellia bacterium, assembly GCA_045603485.1. Taxonomy (GTDB): domain Bacteria; phylum Verrucomicrobiota; class Kiritimatiellia; order RFP12; family JAAYLN01; genus RGIG5952. The sequence goes on from JAZUMF010000043.1 coordinate 27,746, forward strand.
GCATACCCTGACGGACAATGCTCAAGCTACGACCTTGAATGGGGCGGCTGGGGCAATCCGCCCGATGACGACTTTGCGGCGTGTGATGACTATCCTTGGATGATTGGCCAATTTGTCTGGACAGGCTTTGATTATTTCGGAGAGCCGTCACCATACGATGGATATTGGCCTTCTCGCTCCTCATATTTCGGGCTCGTTGACCTTGCAGGAATTCCCAAAGACAGATACTATCTCTACCGCTCTCAATGGCGCAAAGACACGCCCACGCTCCATGTGCTTCCTCACTGGACATGGCCGGGACGCGAAGGTCAAATAACGCCTGTATTTTGCTATACAAGCTACCCCTCAGCCGAGCTCTTCATTAATGGTCGCAGCTATGGTCGCAAGACATTCGACCCGTCATCCCGTTTTGACCGATACCGTTTACGCTGGGAAAATGCCATCTACGAACCCGGCGAGCTACGCGTCGTCGCCTATGACAATGATGGAAATAAAGCTGCTGAAAAAATCATGCAAACAGCTGGAGAACCAGCCCGCATTGTAGCGCAAGCAGACACTACAACGCTTCAACCCCCGACGGAAGATGATACGCCCTCACTATCTTTCATCACCCTCTCAATAGTTGACGCCAATGGCAATCTGTGTCCAAATGCGAATATTGAACTATCCTTCAAGACAACAGGCTCCATCAAATACAAAGCGGCCTGCAATGGTGACGCGACATCATTGGAGCAACTATCACTCCCCCACATGAAAACCTTCAATGGCAAGCTCGTTGCCGTCGTTGAAGCAATAGCAACTGGCACCGGAATCTTTTCTGCCTCGGCAAACGGCCTCCCCCCAGTTGAAATCAACTTCAATTCTTAAAATCCCATTGGTGCAAGAATAGCGACATTCCCCCATAAGGGACAGTCCGTTTTCTTTTGATATACTACTTAAATGAGACTTGTTTTTCCAGAAGAGCTTCCAATCAGTCAACATCGTATTGAAATTGAAAAATACATGCGTGACAATCAGGTTATTATTGTCTGTGGTGACACTGGCTCCGGAAAAACGACGCAGCTCCCAAAGATGGCACTTGAAATTGGGAGAGCCAATGGTGGAAGGCGCATTGCCTGTACTCAACCGCGTCGTCTTGCTGCTGTTACGGTTGCAAGACGAGTTGCTGAGGAATTTGGCGAAGAAATCGGGCAGACTGTCGGTTTTAAGCATCGCTTTGATCAAAAAACATCAGAGAATACCCGTATCAAGTTTATGACTGACGGCATATTGCTTGCCGAAACTCGCCGCGACCCTCTTCTTAGGAGCTATGATACGATAATCGTCGATGAGGCCCATGAGCGTTCTCTCAATATTGACTTCCTTTTGGGGATTCTGAAGCGCATCTTATCAAAGCGAAAAGACTTGAAGGTTATTGTCTCTTCAGCGACTTTGGATGCAAATCTTTTTTCAAAGTTTTTCAATGACGCGCCTGCCCTTGCCATTCCAGGAAGGCTCTTCCCAATAACAATGCGGTATCTTCCTCCTAAGGAGGGTGAAGAACAGGATCTTGCCAGGGATGTTGTAAGAGCCGTTGACAGTTTGCCTTACGAAGGTGATATTTTGGTATTCCTCCCTGGAGAACGAGATATTCGGGAATGCGCCGAAGCTTTATCAGGTCGTTCATACGCAGATGACGAAATTATCCCCCTTATAGCGACGCTACCACAGGCTGAACAGCAAAAGGCATTTAGATTATCTGACAAACGACGGATAATCCTCTCCACAAATGTCGCTGAGACTTCTGTCACTATTCCCGGAATCAGGTATGTTGTTGATTCGGGACTTGCCCGCCTTTCCCGCTATATACATCGCACTCAGATACAGCGCTTGCATATTGAACCTATTTCTCAGGCATCCGCCAATCAACGCGCCGGAAGATGCGGTCGACTTGGCCCAGGTGTTTGTATTCGCCTTTACAGCGAAGAAGATTATTTGCGACGAGAAAAATATACCGCACCTGAGATTCTGCGTTCATCTCTTGCCGGTGTAATCTTGACAATGCTTGATTTGGGCCTTGGCGACATTGCGGAATTTCCCTTTATTTCACCGCCCGACAACGGAATGATTCGTGAGGGCATTAGAGAACTAACAGAACTTGGTGCTCTGACTATTGATAATGATGGATTGCCGCGACTGTCCGAAACGGGGCGCAGACTTGCTAAAATGCCCGTCGAGCCACGAATTGGCAGAATTGTACTTGCGGGTGACAAAGAGGCGGCCTTGCCGCTAGCATTGCCAGTCGCGGCATTTATGGCATGCGAGGATCCCCGTCGCCGCCCTGTAGAGGAAAAGGCAAAGGCCGACCAGGCACACGCTAAATTCAAGTCTCAGGCATCTGATTTTGAGACTATCTTAAGGATGTGGAACTGGTGGCAGGCTGAGACCAAGGACCTCTCTCAAAATAAAACTCGCAAGCTTGCTGCTGCAAACTATCTGTCGTATACAAAAATGCGCGAATGGCAAGAGATTGTTGAACAATTAACCACATTTGCCAAGCGCCTGAATTTAGACCTTAAAGGTGACAAGGGCGGTATAGAAGGCCTTCATAGAGCATTGCTTTCGGGTCTTCTTTCTCGAATAGGCATTTTCGATACCGAAAACCGCGACTACCGCGGTGCTCGCGGTATAAGGTTTTTGCCATTCCCCGGATCTGCGCTCTACAAAAAACCGCCGCAATGGATAGTTGCCGGAGAATTAGTTGACACATCACGGTTATTTGCTCGCGAATGCGCTGAAATAAATCCGGAATGGCTTGAGCCGATTGCAGGTTCTCTCTGCAAGCACTCATATTCTCATCCCGAATGGGATCAGCAAAGCGGTTTTGTAAGGGCAAGCGAGCAAGTGACATTGTATGGTCTTGTTATTGTGGCAAGCCGAAGGTGTGATTACAGTAGAATAGACCCGCAGATGAGTCGCGACATCTTTATTCGTCGCGGTATTATTGATGGGGCTATAAGCAATCCGACACCGCTGATAAAACGCAACAATCTGCTGCTTTCAGAAATTAAAGAGCGGGCGGGAAAGTTAAGAAAGCCTGAGCTTTTTGATGAAGATGCCTTAACCGCATTCTTTGACAGTGCAATCCCTAGCCATATCTGCTCGGCGGGAGCATTGAAAAAATGGCTCTTTAAGGCAAATCAAAAAGAGATTGATTCTTTTAGGCTAAAGTCTGAAGATTGGCTACCTGCTGTTGATGACACTAAAGGGGACTTTCCTGATGCGATAATTATTGACGGCGTCCGAATGACGCTATCTTACAAGCATTCACTTGACGATGACGAGGATGGCATCACATGTACTGTCCGCCAATCAGGAGCCTATGCTCTAAAGGAATGGCGGTCAGATTGGCTGGTTCCCGGTGCGATTCGTGAAAAAATTTCTTGGATGATATCTTGCCTTCCGTCTGCGCAGCGTCGCATATTATCCCCTGTCGAGGATGTCGTATCGCGGCTGATGACTTATTTATCACCCGGCGAGCTTCCGTTAAATGAAGCGCTTTCAAGGGCCTTTTATGAACATTGGGGCTTACGGATAATGCCAGACACATGGGACAAAAACAGGATGCCCGCCCATTTTACTGTCCGCTACCGGATTATAGACGATAAAACCCGTCGTCTAATTGCATCAGGCCGCAATCTTGAAGAAGTCCTTGCAAAGGTTTCTTCGCAGAAGAAGCAAAGCAATACGCCAGCATCCCGCAATATAGTCAATGATATACAAAAGCACACTGCTTGGGACTTCCCAGATTTAGAGCCATCAGTTGTTACAGGTGAAGCCGGATGGCAAATTCGACAATATACCGCTTTAGCAGACGAGGGCGATGGTGTCACTATCCATACTTATACGGAGGCGGCAAAGGCAGAATCGACACATCAGGCAGGAATAACCCGTTTATATGTCATGGCTATGGGTCCTAAGGCAAAGTCGACTATTAGATTCAGACAATGGCCATTGCAGGCTGCATATCATCTAAAGAAAATCGGATATGACGAAGCCCAAATAGTCTCGGATACGCTTTTTGCAATTGCCGGTGAAACCTTTGTCCGCAACAAAGCTCCGATATATACCAAGGCTGAATTTGAAGCCCGTGCCGATAGTCTCAATCCATCAGAGGCTAGGGCTGAGTTGCTTACTCTAATCTTTGATGCTATTACAGCGGCGGCTGATAGGCTGCAACAGCTTGAAACAAACACCAAGCTTGCAAAGGAGACAGTCGAAGCTATAAAAAATCAGCTAGACTGGTTGATATTCCCCGGATTTATAAAGTCAATCCCTTTGGTTAGGCTGCGCCACTACCACCGGTATCTTGAGGCCATTCGCATTCGAATAGAACGGGCGATGCTTTCACCTTCCGCCGACATCCGCCGCGAAGACGAGGCTTCGGCTCATTGGCGAAGATATCGTGAACTTGTAGCTTCAAAGAATCTCAGGCACATCAATATTCCCGCTTTGGTTGAATATCGCTGGATGATTGAAGAATATCGTGTTTCACTCTTTGCTCAAGAGCTACGCACGCCATCCCCCATAAGCGCAAAACGCCTTGACGCAAAATGGGATGAAGCTACAAAGCCTAAAGCCGACCAATAATTATTTGATGCCTATCAATCTCAATGGATTGTCTCGGCAAATTGTCAAGCACTGTTCGTATGACAGCCCGACTTCTTTGGACTGAAGGACATCGACGACCTGCGCCATGGTTGCAGTTGAGCCGACAAGGCATTGCTTTACGGGATTATGCAAAAGCCCATTCGCTTCAAGGACGGCATCATTACCAAAAACATTGTATTTGCCCGGAGGGAGACCGCCTGGGAATGAACAATCCGTGACAGCTACAAGGCGCTCAATAGGAACCGCTCGAGTATAGACTTTGAGAATTTGGAGTGGAAGATGATGTCCGTCGGGAATAAACATTACGGTCAATCTGTCTTCCGCAAGCCCGGCCCATATAACATTGTCATGGCGCGGCAAAAGATTTGGTATACCATTGCCGAGATGCGTGAGAGCCTTTGCTCCGGCCTCCGCCAATCTACCCAATTCGGCAGGCGTATGCGAGAGCTGATGGCCGAGGGAGACCGTCACCCCCATATTTGTCACAGCTTGGCAAAATTCAACAGCACCTTCAGCTTCAGCTGCTATCGTGAGCAACCTAATGCAACCATCCGAGGCCTCTTGAAACTCTTGAAAAAGCTTAATATCCGGCTTCCTGACCCACTCGGGCGGATGTGCCCCGACAGCGCCCGGCTTATCTGAAATAAAGGGTCCCTCAAGATGAACGCCTAGAATACGCTCATGACAAATGGAATCTGCGCGGCGCGCCTCGGCGATTATTGCCAGACTGCGCTTTGTAATCTCCGGATTGCAGGTGACGATTGTCGGGCAATACCCTGCCGTTCCCTCTGAAGCCAAGCGCCTGGTAATATCTTTAACTTGCGAAACTGTAATATCAGGAAAACTGAAATCGATTCCGGCAAACCCATTTACCTGAAGGTCAATCCAAATCGGCTCTCTCGCATCCATCTTTTGAATCCTCGTAATTAAAGTCCAAGCTGCTCTTTTGCCTGATTTTCCCTCACTATTCCAAGAGCGGCGAATTTCTTTGCAAAGGCAAGATACTCTTCTTGGGTCAAAGGCTCATTAGGCTTGCGATAGGCACCGCACTCAAGACCGATAAAACGCATCATCGCTTTATAATGACTCATATTATCGGAAGCAATCATAAGCTCTACAACTTGATTTGCCTCATCCTGAAGCTTGGCTGCCGTTGAAAAATCCCCCTTGGCGGCAAGGGCGCAGATCTTTGCAAAATGACTTGGAATTATATTATATGTCGTTCCGATGCCACCAGAGAAAACATTTCCCAAAGCCAAAGCGCAGAGAAGCTGCTCATCGCAGCCTGCAAACCAAATCGTCTCTTTGTTGAGTTTGCGGCGAAGCCCTTGTGCGGCATAATAATCACGACCGGTATATTTGATACCCTTTACATTGGGGATATCAAAGAACCTTTTATCCCGCTCGGGAAGCAATTGCGCGCCCAGCGAATAAATCATAAAGGGCAAATCGGTTGCACTTGCAATTTCACTGTAGTGGTAATATGCCGCGTCAAACGACGAGCGATAAAGCAATGGAGGCAATGCTGAAATCCAATCAATCCCAACCTTAGCCGCATAACGGGCAAGCTCTACGGCATCGTCAGTACGATTAGCGCCGATATGGGCGATTAAACGGCCCCTACCCTTGAGGTTCTTTACAGCGGCGTCCATCACCTGCTTGCGTTCTTCATTTGTGAGAAGCCACCATTCGCCGGTGCTGCCTGTTATATAAAAGCCCGCAAGACCGTTAGCAAAGCCGTAGTCCATTATTTGCGCAATGCGCTCTGAATCTACACGCCCCTTTTCATCATATGGTGTAAACATTGCGGCATAGGCGCCATTCATACCCTGAAAACAACTTTCAGTAAATGATAAATCCATTTTCACTCCATATTCCTTTGATTGATTAACGCGACAGCGACTTAATATCTGAAGGGGAGATATCAAGTCCCATGATATCTCTTGCCAGCAAAACCGCGACATGGCTGGCAAAGCCATGACAGCAGCTGGCGTTGGTTCCGATATTTTCCCAAAGGGTGCCTGTACGATCAGCCATATACTTAAAGAACCCTTTACTTTCCTCAATAATCTTATTTCGCAACCCCTTTCTGGAAATCAACTCAAGACGGAGATAATTTCCAATAAAGGCGTTGGATGGCCAAATCTCTTTGAACTTTCCTCTTTGTCCCCTGTCAGGTCCAAAATCTTCAAGCAAAATCGCCCACAGGTTCTCATGAGTTTCTGGAGTTGCCGTGTGGAAATAGAATGCGTAATACTGGCAGGTTTCAGTACAGTTCTTATCCAAAACAAGCTTTCCGTCCTCACCCCGTTTAGCACAATCATGGAACCACATACCGTCAAATGATTGCTCGCGAATCTTATCGCGGATAGCGTTCGCCTTGTTGGAAAACTCCGGCATATCATAGATATGCGCGACGGCATCCAGCGCTGAAGCCCAAAGCATATTGGTAGGATAGTTCACATCCTGCACAAGACTATTTGCCTTTGACCATTCGACAAAGATCCAACCAGGCAATTTCTCAAGCAGCCCGTCCTCATTCTCAAAGCCCTTAAAGTAATCTATAAGCTTCAATACGCGTGGCTTTAACATATCCGCAATTTCTCTTTTGCCACCTCGGACAAAGAGATATTCCTCCAACTGCAAAAGAAGCCACATCGCCCAATTGGGAATAAAATCCTTACTGACAAAATCGGCGGGATAGCACATTGGAAGCATCCCATCAGGAATATCTTCAAAAGACTCTGGCACCGCATAATTCTCTAAAAAGAGGTCTTCGTAAATCGTAGAACCCGTAAAGAACTCGCTTACACGCGCCGTCCAAAAGCTATCGCACAACCAGCCGGCCCGCTCGCGGCCGGGACAATCTGTAAAGACATCGACCGTATTCTGCGCAAATGTAGAACGGGCGGCCTCGAAAATCTGCGAAAGCGCAGCGTCGCCGAACTCAGGACACGGGCGATTTGCAAGCGGCGAACGATAGCCTCGCAAAGAAGGAGCCTCTGCGTTAACCACTCCGTCTTTTACAGTAAGATAGCAATAACGCAAAGTGTATGGCTCAAAAGATTCAACCACATAATCACCAGGCTCTGAAAAGTCCCATGCGACTGAATTTGTACAGGCATACCGTGACAGCTTAATAAGACCATCTTCGGCAAGAACCTCGTCGAAGGTAAAAAGAATATGCGCCGGAGCCTTGCCGACATGAAGTTTAAGAGAGACAAAACCGGTATCCACGGCTCCGACATCAAAGAGAATTCCCTCTCCTGCCTTCAAAGCGAAAGGTCCCTCTTCGACTTGGGCGTCTACACGCTCGACCTTTTGACTGGCATGCTCAAAAAGAAGGTCATATTCAATTTCATCCTGTGAAAATCTGCTGAACTCAAGCCCCGATGCATACCAAAACCAATAGTCCTTATGGAAAGGTCTAAACTTACCTTCCAAAATATCATCCCGATGAGCCTGCCAATAAGACTTTGCATCGAGAGCAATATCAGTCGAAGCATTACACGCAAGCCGTGAAATTGCCTTAAAAGGCGCGCTCATGGAAACATCCGGATGTGGCACAAGGCTGGCCAAACGCTTAACCATCGCTCCATATTCAGACGGTACCAAGGTTAACGGCTCACCCGTCTTACGCGGTAACTGCCAAACCTCGCTGAAACAACGCTGGAAGCTGTAGCGCGGCACCTTGCGGACGCGGGGCATCAAATACCCCTTAAAGCCCGATGGAGTCGAAAGAGAGACCGCTCCATCAATCAAAACCTCGGCTTGTAAAAATGGTGGGACATTTGGCAAATAGTAATTAAGGCAGCGATATGAGGCAACCTCGATAGACAAATGATTGTCCCCGGCTTTAAGATATGGCGACAAATCCCACTCATCTAAACGGACAAAACCCTTTGGCGCCCTAGCGGGGCCATATCCAGCAAAAGCGCCGTTAACCAAAATCCTGTAAATCTGGGCTCCCGTCAAACGCAAAATCGCAGAAGCGTTGTTTTCCCAGGAAAAGACCGCTTCAAAAGAGATTGATACATTCATTTCGTCGGCAAGTCCATCTGCCCAAACCGGTTCAGCCTCGTAAAAATCAAAAATGTCCTTCATAGATTTTTAATTATACCACAAGCACTTAAAGAAATCTTTACCTAAATCACTCGACCGTTAAGAAGCCAAACCCCAACAGAATGAGTCAACTTTAATAATATTTCGTTTTTACCGCGCTTAAGTTTTATATCAAAATGCGAATTTGCATCCTTCCATTCACGCTGAGAAAATATTTCCCCGGCGCGCTCGCCGTTGACAAAGACCTCGACGCCATCAGTAACCCCCAAGACAAGCGTCGCCTTGCAGTCGATTGCCGACTCGAAGACTGTTCTGGCAAATGCCACAGAATAATTCGCCTGTCTTCCGAATGCCCTAGGGAGATTTACAATCGGAGCCGAAGCCAAGGGAGTATTATTGACCTCGCATGCTATCCATGGCGAAAACGAACCGTCGGAAAGCTTAAAGATTTCGTCATCGCGGCCGACAAATTGCGAAACATTGTATTTCAAATTTGTAAAGACGCCGTTAGGCAATGCAAACGGCCCCAGCACATACCAATCAGTCAGCGTGCTGCCTGAGCGATCAGGGGCTGCCGTAGGCTTGAAATCGGTCTTTTCCGTCGTTGCAAACCTATGACCCGTAGGGAACTTGTCGCCTGATTTAGTTTTTACCTTATCCCATAGTCTAAATGAGATGCCGGCCATTGACGCAGATATCTTTATCCGAGAACTCTTCAAATCGCTAACGGCCTTTGCGTCAATTGGCACCGAAGCTATTACACTGTCATTATGGCGTAGGCTAACCGACGGAGATGAAGAAAGAGACAATTCAAGTGAAAGCCCCTCTTGCAGACGCGATGACAATCGTCTAAAACTCATATTTTCATATCTGACGCCATTAACCGTATAAAAGGCGAGTCCAACCGTCGATGCATTTGTCAAAGTACACTCCAAAAGAGTTTTTCCGCATGACGACACAAATGAAATATTAGCAAAAGAATTTGTAAGCGGCGGCACATTCCATTTGATATCAAGCTTAGAATCTATACCTTCAGGGCAAATATAATTATCATCACCCGGCCAATCACAGACAAAATCGCCGCCGCTGGAATTGACATAGGGTAAAAGCATTGAAGCCGGAGAATGGAGCGAAGCAGGATAACAAGAAACAATAGACTCGCCCTCCTGATCAAACTCGCGCGTCAAAAGACGATAAGAAGGCTCGATAGAGCGGGCCCAACTGCCAAATCGTTTATCGACCGCGTTCGCTCCTCCATACAGTTCCAAAAGAAGCTCATCGGAACGCTCCTTCCCCGTAAGCTCGCCACGCCGCAGAATTCCATTGCAATATCTAAACCAAGCCGATTCAAAAGACGGAGTAGATTGTAAAAAAGCGCAGAGCAAAACACTGATTCCCCTAGACGGCTTCGGGTTTGAGTATAGCGAGGAAAAGTCAGGATTTTTAAGACTGCGCCACTCCTCCAGGCCCTTCGCCAAGTGATTGTGCAAGGGTGCCCTATCCGCAACATTGACGGTTAGCATCTTCTTCGAAGGATTGTAGACATGACTTGAGAAAAAATCAGCTACACCCTCGACAAAAAATCCATAACATCCCCTTGTGTTGCCAGAGATGCAATACTGAAACAGATGAAGTGTTTCATGGAGCAAAATATAGCGGGACTGGTATGGCGTACCGGCATATAAATAGGCGCATGAATACCCCTCCTGCATAACACCGCCAAGGGTAAAGACATGCATATCGTCATCAAGCATAGCCCTTTTCAAGGCATTGCGGGATGACGCATAGACAATGGCAAGCCGCGTTTTATCGGAAAAGACGGGAGATACGCCAAAGATAGCCTCAAGCTGCGGATATGCCAGTTCAAGCAGCAACAAAGCCTCCGATACCGAGGCTTCGTCCAAATCTGACTTTATTGCAAAATGACGCGAAAGAAACCAGGAAAAGCCGACGCTGTCACCGATAAAATCTCCGCAGTAGAGCATTTCCGCCGGCGGTCTCTTGGTCCTTGCGATATCCAATCTGCCCGCAAGCCATGATGTGCGGCCATCTGTCTCTACCTCCGCCGCCATTGAAGATGGTGACGGGCAACTGCGCTCATGCCGCACCTTGATAGACGGAGCGGCATGCAACTGAACTAAAAACAAAAAAGAAAATGCAAAGCATAGCCACTTTCTTCCACAATCATTGAGGCTGGCTAAACTTTGCATAATCAAAAGGGCATTACTGCTTTTTAGACCTGCGCAGCGGACGCGTCGCTTCCCTTGCGTTACGCGAAACATCCCGTTTTGCGCGATCCAAGACACCGTTAACGAATTTCCCGGACTCTCTAGTGCTGAAATACTTGGCAATATCTATCGCCTCGTTAATAATGACTATCGGAGGTGTATCCTCCGCAAAGAAGAGTTCGTAAAAAGCTAAACGCAAAACATTGCGGTCAACCCCACCCATACGAGGAAGAGTCCAATTGGTAAGATAACCTTCAATCTTACTGTCAATCTCGCCCAAATTATTCCAAACTCCGCGAACGAGTTTTTCGGCAAATGAACGATATTGATTGTTTGTCGGCTTCTTAAACTCCTCCAATGCCGCGCTGTCAGTCTCCTTGAACTCCTCAAGGACATCAAACTGCAAAGCCCAGAACTCCGAGAAGAAATCATCAAGAGTGGTTTCGGGAGACGCGACATCCAAACGAAAGAGCATCTGCAATGCCCACTCCCTTGAATTGCGCCTGGAAATAACCTTGTTTAAAATCGATTTACGGGGAGTCCGTGAAGAAAGCGCCCCATCAACAGACGCACCAGAAGAAGATTCCGGTCTTTGATTTTTTTCATCGTCCATTTTGGATTAGCCCAACTGACGACAGACAGAAACCATTTCCATAGCTGCCTGTGCGCCATCCCAGCCCTTGTTTCCTGCCTTAGTACCGGCACGCTCGATAGCCTGCTCAATGCTATCGGCACAAATCACGCTATTTATGACAGGAACGCCCGTATCAAGCGCAACCTGACCCAGTGACTTTGAAACCTGACTGTTAATCAAATCAGCATGAGGAGTAGCGCCGCGAATAACCGCTCCCGTCGCAATAATTGCGTCGACCTTGCCAGATGCGGCAAGCTTACCTGCAATTATAGGAAGCTCATTCGCACCAGGGACGCGAACGACGATAACCTGCTCGGCACTACCACCATGGCGCTCGATGCAGTCAATTGCACCCTTGAGAAGCTGCTCCGTTATAAAGCTGTTAAAACGGCTAACAATAATAGCAAAGTTAATTCCTGAAGCGTCAAGTTTACCACTAATTTCACGATATGCCATGGTGTATCCCCTTTTGAAGTTAAGTGAGGGCGGCGCAAAGCTCCGCCCTCTCAACGACAACTACCTATCAACAATCTGACCTGCATTTGCAAGAGAAATAGCCTCAACAGACTGAATCTCGGCAAATCCCTGAGAGCTTACGGGATTCAAGCCGGCACTGGCCTCCATTGATGAGTCGGCCTCATTGTAAATTGTAGCCGCGCAACCCTCGAGAGACTTGAAGAAGATGTTACCCTTGTAAAGAATAACCTCAACCGTACCAGTCGCCTTGTCCGCAAAGACATCGATGGCAGCACGGGCCGCCTGCGTTGCGGGGTCGTAATAGCGGCCATCGTATATCTGGTCAGCGACAAGCTTTGAAAGCTGCTGGAAGAGCAATGTCGCGCGACGGTCCATTGTTGCCTGATAGAGGTAACGGAGAGCCCATGCAAGAAGCTCCATACCGGGAGCCTCGTAAACACCGCGGGACTTCGTGCCGATAATGCGGTTCTCCAAAGCATGCTTCATGCCGATACCATTGCGGCCGCCAATCTCATTGGCAAGATACATGGTCTCAAGAGGAGTGACATCCTTGTCGTTGATTGCGACACAGCGGCCCTTCTCAAAACGGACCTTAAAGACCTCAGGCTTGTCTGGAGCCTCAAAAGGCCAAACACCCATCGTCGGCTTAACGATAGTCATATCGGTCGTCATGCTCTCAAGGTCTTCCGCCTCGTGAGAGAGACCCGCAAGGTTGCAGTCGGTTGAATACTTCTTCTTGTCACCGACAAAAGCGACAATGCCGAAGGTCGCAAGATAATCAACCATCTGAGTGCGGCCAGGGAACTGCTTAAGAAGATCGGGATCGCGCCAAGGAGCGAAAACCTTCATATCGGGAGCGAGGACATTGGTATAACGCTCAAAACGCATCTGATCGTTACCGCGCCCGGTTGCACCATGAGAAAGGACCGTGCAACCGCGCTTGCGAAGCTCGGGAATGAGACCCTTCACAGTAACGGCGCGGGCAATACCGGTTGAGTTCCAATATCCGCCATCATACATAGCCTGAGCCTTGATAACCTCAAAGCAAGCCTCAGCCATCTCGTTTTTGAGATCAACAATCACAGTATCAACACCGCAAGGTGCCATCTTCTTTGCGACATCGTTGATGTCCTTCTCATCGGGCTGACCGACATCAGCAGTAAAAGCGACAGTATCGATACCGACTTCGGTAAAACGCTTTGCGATGGTTTTGCTGTCAAGGCCGCCTGAAACGCAGACGCCGACCTTCATGCCCTTAAGGCTATCAAGTGTAAGTGCCATAATTTTTGGAACTCCTTAGTAAAGAACTTAGAAAAAATCGTCTTAATATGATATCAAAAAGGCTTCAGTTTTGCACGAAAAATGATTGAAAATATTTCTCACCGCAGTCAAACGACGATTCAACCGGCAACCTCAAGACCGAAAACAATCTTCCAGGCCTCGAAACAATCCCCCGATTTGATATTTACCATCGCCTGAAATTATTCCGCAATGTAATCCATTTTGCGACAAAAAACCGACTTCACTCAATTCGCCTCTGCTTATTTGAGCTTGGGATATTCAAGGCTGTTGCCGAAAGAGCCATCAATCGGGCTTTGCCGCATAAGCCGCCAAATTGAGCGGCTACACAGCGCGATTTACTTTATGGGCTCGTTGTTTTCGTCAAAGACGACGACATTTGGAGTGTGGGCCTTACGCTCATCCTCTGTCATGAAGGCAAAGGTCATAATGATCAAGCGGTCGCCCTTCATGCCTTTACAGGCTGCGGCGCCGTTTAGGCAGCAGACCTTGCTTCCGCGCTTTCCCGCAATGGCGTATGTCTCAAAACGCTCGCCGTTTTCCAAATTGGCAACTAAAATCTTTTCCCAGTTGGCGATACCTGCCATATCCATAAGGTCTTCATCAAGCAATAGGCTTCCCTGATACTCGGGAGCGCAGGAAGATACACGCAAGTGGTGAAGCTTTGACTTGAGAATACATGATAACATAATAGCAACTCCTTAATGGCGCGAGGGTATCCTCAGCGCCTCCTCGTAATTTGAACTTCAGCCGCCTCGGCAAAGGCAAAGGCTGCGGGTTTAGAAACTGTTACGGTAGCTTCTTCAATGCGTGAATCAAAATCCAAAGATATTTCCGCAATCAGAGTTGCTACCTTCTCAATCAGGGCATAGACCGGCTTTTGTTCATTATCAGGTGAAAGAGCCTGAGAGATACGCTCTGCCAAGGCATGGTAGTCGACCGTATCAGAAAGTTCATCCGATTCACCTGCCATGGAAATATCTACACCTAAATCAATATCTATGATTACAGGTCGCGGGGCATTCAGCTCCTCTGGATATACACCTAGAAAAATATCCAAGGACATCTTTTTTATGCGAATATGATCCATCGCCGACTAAATCCTCCTGGATTTTAGATTATATCCGCCGTCATAAAACAGCGTCTGCCCTGTTATAAAATCCGCACCGAGCAAAAATAAGACGGCTTCCGCCAAATCATCGGGATTACCGACCTGCCCCATAGGATTGAATGCGGCAAGTCTGAGTAAGCTTTCCCTGGGAGCTCCGTCTTCTTCAAGGACAGCGCCTGGAGCTACGGCATTTACTCTAACCCGAGGGGCTAGCTCCAACGCCAAATCGCGTGTAAGATTAGCCAATGACTGCTTTGACAGCATATATGCCGCATGGGTCGAATCAAAAGAACCGATTCGCGCGTCCAAAATATTGACGACCGACTTGGGGGAGTCGTTCAACGATGAAATTCCGCGGATAAGCTCTAACGGAGCTTCCACATGGATACGCATCATTGTAGCCAAATCTTCATCTGTAAGAGAATCTAAAGACGAGGCTGAATAGGCCGATGCTGAATTTACGATAAAATCCAACTTCCCGCCCGTGGCGTTCAAGGTACGCTCAAAAAGCTCCTTGCCTGCATTAGGGACTGCGAAATCAACACTCTCTACCCAAGCCTTTACTCCGTAAGAGCTACAGAGCACACCTGCGAGCTTATGCGCTTCATCAAGAGAATTACGGCAATGAAGGACGACATTTGCGCCCTTCCTTGCCAATGCGTGGGCAATTGCAGCCCCTATTCGCTTTGCCGCTCCTGTAACAAGTGCAGTTTTTGAATCAAATACCATATGTTACTATTTTAACATATGGCGAGCGGCTCGTATAGTGTTACCTTCGGGGTCGAGCACGCCGGCGAACTCAGCAGTTACAGATGATACCGAGCCTGCACCTGATTTGCGTAAGCGGACTAAAAGAATGTACTGACGATAATACTTTGACTGGAGCACCTCGCTATATGGAGCTGAATCCAAACCGCCCTGCGCAGCACCAATAATCGAGGCGGAATCACCGAGACCGAACGCCAGAAGAGGACCGCCCGTTGCGGAAATTTCGGCTTTAACCTCATCTTCGTTGTAGCCCTGCCCCCAATTTGCGGTAGGAAGCAAATCCTGACCGCAAGACTGGAAGACCGCACGCCCCAGATCGACCTTACCGTCCACTGCCGCCATAAGCATTCCGTTGGTGACAGCCTTCGTAACACAAGCGGAAAGTGCCGCATCCAATCCGTCGGCCGCCTGTGGAACAGTACCGTCTTCACCCTTGCCATAATTTACAAAAGGATAACCATTGGCATAGGTATTGTGCTGCATAACATACTTAATGCCAAAATCCTTCAGCGCATCCGCTTCCTTGGCATTGATTCTATATGTGCAAAGCACCCCAAGCAACCCGTCATGGAGACCGCTGTTCTTTTCGCGGATTGTTTCAGTTGTTATGTCATCAGGTCCGCGATAAAGCCCGCCGACGACTCCGACATTGGAATCGGCGCTGAAATCATAGCCAGCGGCGCCCCCAAGAGCGCTTCCAGCATCAACCAAAGCGTCTAAACGATTGAGTTTCCCGGGGTTGATTGCGATATAAGCTTCAACCGCTCGGCCGATATTTTGCTGATTGGCGATAGAAACCTTTCGGGCGGAAGTCTTCCGCAAATCCCCTACCTTATTGATTGCCAAAGTGGAAATAATAGCCAAAATGGCAATGACCATTATAAGCTCGATAAGTGTAAAACCTGTACTCTGTCTGTTTTGTGTCGTTTTCATAGTAACAATATAAACGCACAAAAAAGGGCTTAGGTTCAAATCTTGACAAAACTACTTGCCGATATCGCAAAGCTGGTCAATCATCTCAACAATCAGGGTTCCAACCATATTCAAGGTCGAATCAGAGAGTTTGTCGATAGAGTCCTCAGGCGTATGCCAATAATCGTTTCTCCCGGGTGATGAGCCGTAATCAAAATCAATTATATCGATGGCATGATAACCAAGTTGAAGAAAAGGCACATGGTCGTCACGAAGCTCCATCGTCGTTTCACGGACGCGATTATCAATACCAGTCGCCTTTGCTGCGCGTTGCAGTATTGAAATCAGACGCGCGGAGGAATTAACGGGGATGGTCAATAGCAAATCTTCATCTCCGACCATATCAAGCAAGATAACTCCGTCCACACGCACACGCGAGGCCTTTAACTGCGCAGCCAAATGGCGACTTCCGTGGAGCCCGTCGTACGGCCCATAATCATCTTTACATTCCTCGCCGTCAAGAAAGGCAAATGTCAATGTCGCGTCGGGCGGCGAGAGTCGGAAGTGATTAGCGAGGGCCAAAAGCAATGCCGTTGACGACCCGCCGTCGTTCGCACCGACAAAGTCGGGAGAAATTCCAGATTTGGTATCGTAATGCGACAAGAGAAGATAGTGCTTATCCCCAGTCCCTTTTAAGGTCGCAATAACATTTCTGAAAATTCGTTCTTTTCCATCGGCAGTGGGGTCGTTGAACTCATCAATCTTGGGTTTGTATCCTGAAAACTGAAGCTCGGACGCAATCCAATTAGCGGCCGCGGCAGAACCTGGCGTGCAGGAATCTCTAGGTCCCAGACGGCAAAGACGCTCTGCGATTTCTTTAGCGCCAAAGTCAATGGTTTCCCTCGTCTGACTTATCGGCTTTGAACAACCGGAAAGCAGAAGGAATAGGAACAAAAATGATTTTAATCCGACTCTCATCGTCAATAGCAATTACTGATCGCAGCGGTATTCAAGACGAGGGGATGCTGAAAGATTCAAGCCCTTAATGATTGAAGCACCGAAGATGCGACCGAAATTGCGAAGCTCGCTAAAGGGAGAATCAGAGCTATAGCGGACGACATAGGGCTTTTCGATTTTTGCGTTGCCGCAAAGCATTTCCAAAGCTTCTTTGCTGTATCCCGTATAGTCGATAAGTTTTGCATCCAAAGCCTGCTCCGCCGTGTATAGACGGCCGTCGGCAAGCTTCTTTACATTCTCAATGTCAAGGTTGCGTCCGTCGGCGACAAGCTTTACGAAGCGCTCGTATGAATTATCGACAATCGACTGCAATATTGCGGTCTGCTCTTCGGTACGATCTCCGAGAACGCCGCCCATTGATTTATTCTTTCCAGAAACTATAGGCGCCTCTTTAACGCCGATACGATCTGCGAGACCGCGCAAATTCATACTGGGCATTATTACACCGATAGAGCCGATAATCGATGTCGGATGCGCCATAATGGCATCTGCCGCGGCGGCTATATAATACCCCCCAGATGCACAAAGGCTTCCGACATGGACAAAGACATATCTGCCCTCTCTTGACTGCTTAAAGCGACGGATTGCATCATTGATAATATCCGAATCGGTCACGCCGCCACCGGGAGAATCGATTTCAAGCAGAATTGCCGCGACACTCTCGTCACGCGTTGCCGCGCGAATCGATTCCAAGGCAAAGAGCGCAGAATCTTCCTCCGGGCCAAAAAGATTGTCCGACTCGTCAAGGCTAATGACACCCTTGATGGAAATTCGAATAATCTTCGTGCCGTCCTTTACTCCGGCAGACCAGACTTCTTTAATCAATGGGGATTCATCAACAGGCACTTCCGAATCCAAGCCGAGCTGAGAAGAATCGGTCAAAGAAATCGTTTCCGTAAAGACCTTGCCGAGTGAATAAAACGACAGAGCGACAAAACCGAAAATAAGCACTACCGAAATAAGACATCCGGCAAAGCATCCAGGCAACCAAGTGCCACGCGATGCTCTCGCACCGCCATTTTGCATTTCGTCGCTCATCGTTTTACTCCCTTCAGCTGTATAGCATAGCGCTGTACCGTTTACTGATTACATAATACCAAAGACGCTTCCTGAATCAACATCGACATCGATGCGGCGGAAGGCGGGATTTGAAGTCGTGCCTGGCATAAGCTTGATATCGCCGCACACAGGAACGACCCAGCCTGCGCCGCAATAGCTCATGATAGAACGGATTGGAAGCTTCCACCCTGTAGGACGACCCAAAAGCGTAGGATCGTGAGAGAGTGAATATTGGGTCTTTGCCATGCAAACAGGAAGTGCCGCCGTTGCAGGGTCGGCCATCAATGCCGCAAGCTGAGCCTCTGCCTCAGGTGAATATTCAACGCCGTCTGCGCCGTAAACCTCACGGGCGATGCGGTCAATGCGGTCATCCATCGCATCATCGTCCTGCGAGAGGAACTGGAAGTTGACCTCGTCATTGCAAGCATCGACAACAGCCTCGGCCAATTCCTTTGCGCCATCTCCGCCGCGAGCCCAGTGGTCAGACATTGCAAAGCGGGCACCGGCAGCCTCAGCCGCACGACGGACGACCTCAATCTCGTCCTTTGAATCAGCGGTAAAGGCATTAAGGCAGACAACCGGACTTACGCCGCTCTTACGGATAATCTCAATATGAGCGAGGAGATTTTCGCATCCCTTCTCGACAAGTCCTGGGTTACTCGTCGTGTATTCCTCGGGAAGTGCCATACCTGGCTTAACGGCAGGGCCGCCGCCATGAAGCTTAAGGGCGCGGATAGTTGCGGTAAGGACAACCGCGGAAGGTGCAAGACCCGATGCGCGACACTTGATATTCCAGAACTTCTCAAAGCCGATATCTGCACCGAAGCCGCTCTCTGTGACATGGTAATCGGCAAGACGGCAACCGACAAGGTCGGCAATGACAGAGCTCTGACCGACAGCAAGGTTGGCAAAAGGACCTGCATGGACGAGCATCGGCTGACCTTCCGCAGACTGCATCAGGTTAGGCTGAAGAGCGCGAACCATCCAAGCCGTCATTGCGCCATCGACCTCAAGATCTGCCGCAGTCACAGGCCTGCCCGATTTGTCGTAAGCGATGACAACGCGAGCCATACGGGCGCGAAGATCCTTCAAATCGCGGGCGACGGCTAAAATAGCCATAACCTCGCTGGCAACGGAAATATAGAAGCCAGACTCCATCTCAAAGCCGTCCATCTTGCCGCCACGGCCAATAACGATATTACGCAATGACTGAGCGCAGAAGTCCATCGCCCAGCGCATCTGAATGCGAGAGGGGTCGATATCCATGCGACGCATATTCGTCTTGGCAAGGCGCTCGTCATCATAGTTGCGCTCATGCTGCATTCTGGCAGTCAAGGCAACCATTGCAAGATTGTTGGCGTTGGTAACGCAATCGATATCGCCGGTAAGCCCCAACGAAAACGGAGCGAGAGGCAAGCACTGCGACATACCGCCGCCCGCGGCAGAACCCTTCAAGTTGAAGGTCGGCCCGCTGGAAGGCTGACGGATAGCACCGCTGACGCTCTTGCCGATAGCGCCAAGTCCCTGAACCAAGCCCAAGGTCGTCGTCGTCTTACCTTCACCGAAGGGGGTCGGATTGATTGCCGTGACATCGATATACTTTGCCTTGCACTCCTTAATGCGGTTAAAGAGCGGCACATGGTCAACCTTGGCGACATAAGCTCCCATAGGCACAACCTCATCACCTTCAAGACCGAATTCGGAAGCAATCTGAGTAATCGGTTTAAGGTGTGGCTCAATAGCGGCGGCAATCTGCCAGTCCTTCATCTTGGTAGGATCAATTCCTGCAATCATTGGTAAACCTTTCCGCGGAACAACTTTCCGCAATTGTATACTAAAAACGGGTAACTACTTTTTGATAACGACACGGGCGAGCTCAGGCGCGATACCGATATATGACGACGGAGTCATCGCAAGCAAACGCTCCTTGTCAGCCAAAGGAAGTTCAAGAGACTCGACAAACGCGCGAATCGTCTCCTTATCCATCGAATGACCGCGAGTAAGCTCCTTCAGGCGCTCGTATGGATTCTCAAGGCCGGCCTTACGCATAACGGTCTGGATAGGTTCTGCCAAAACCTCCCAATTATCATCGAGATCAGCTGCCAAATTACCGGCATTGACGATTGCCTTGCCAAGCCCCTTCTTCGTTGAAACGACCGCCAGCAATGAATGGGCAAAGGCGGTACCGACATTGCGGATAACCGTTGAGTCCGTCAGGTCGCGCTGCATACGCGAAACCGGAAGCTTGCGGGCAAAATGCTCAAAGAGCGCGTTGGCGACACCAAGGTTGCCCTCGCTATTCTCAAAGTCGATCGGGTTAATCTTGTGAGGCATCGTTGAAGAACCGACCTCGCCCTTCTTAGGACGCTGCCCGATATAGCCAAGCGAAATATACTGCCAAAAATCGCGGTCAAGCGAAAGAAGAACTGTATTCCACCTGCAAATGGCATCAAAGAGCTCGGCCATAGAGTCGTGAGACTCAATCTGCGTTGTAAGCAAGTTCTGCTCAAGACCGAAACGCCCCTCAATTACTGACCTTGAGAGCTTTGGCCAATCGACATCTGGATATGCGCTAAAGTGGGCATTGTAGTTACCGACCGCACCGCTAAGTTTACCCTGCTGTGTGACAGCGTCAATCTGCTTGCCAATGCGGCGCAGACGATGGACAAATACGGCAACCTCCTTACCAAGAGTCGTAGGAGATGCAGGCTGACCGTGAGTGCGGGCAAGCATCGGCACCTCAACGCATCCCTCGGCAAAAGCGGCCAGCTCATCGACAAAAGCCTCCTGCGCCTCGCGAAGCAGCTTAGTGCCGTCACGGAGCATCAAAGCGTGGGAAAGGTTATTGATATCCTCTGAGGTGCATGAGAAGTGAACAAATTCAGAGCGGGACTCAAGAGATGTACCCTTCAGCTTCTCCTTGATAGCATACTCGACAGCCTTAACATCGTGATTCGTTGTAGCCTCAATCTCCTTCACGCGAGCCGCGTCAGCCTCGGTAAAATTATCAACCAAGGAATCCAAAAATGCGGTTTCCTCCTCAGACAAGGCCGGAGCCTCGGGAATACCAGGCTCGGCGCAAAGGGCCTCAAGCCATGCGACCTCAACGGCAAAGCGGCGCTTTATAAGGCCATACTCTGAAAAAACCTCGCTAAGGCTTCTAACCTTGGAAGCATAGCGGCCATCAATAGGCGAAATATTAAGCATAGGATCAAAATTATTCATACTTCAATTATACCACATTAAAAAATTCTACGACACGGATTTTTATAAAAAAAAGGTAGGGCATAACGAAATGCCCTACCCTTTACCGGCAGCCGGAAAGTTATTTCCAGTTCTCTTCACACCAGGCAAATGCCTTATGGAAGATTTCGCGGTTGATAGGAATCAGCTTTGGCTTCTTCTTGAAGCTATCATCAAGAGCGTCAAGCAAACGCTCCGTTGATAAGCCCGTCACGCCAAGGTGTGCAAGTGCCGCCAACATAACCGTGTTGATAGCCTTTGGCACTCCAAGATCCATTGCAAGCTTAAGAGCAGGCATCATATAAAGCTTGACACCCTCCGGGGGCTGCTCGGAAATATCAACCGTCGTATCGCAAACGATTACGCCGCCCTTCTTTACAGTTGAAGCAAAGCGATCGTATGCGGGACGATTCATACAGACAAGCACATCAGGCTGAGGTGCGTCAGGCGAACCGATCGGCAGGCCGCTTACAACGACATTGCAGGATGATGAACCGCCACGCTGCTCAGGTCCATAGCTTGGGAACCAAGAAGAATAACGGCTGGAGTAGCGAGCCGCCTCGGCGACAGCAAGACCGAGCGAAAGGATTCCCTGACCGCCAAAGCCGGAAATCTTTATACGCTTTGTGCCAAATGACGGATCTGGATTGGGAGCCGCAACCTCCGTGCCGCCACCGAAAAATTCCGATGGAGTCGGCTTTGGCTCCGCCGCCTTGCGAGGCTCGGCCTCTGCAGAAATATCGCGGAATGTGCCCAATGGAAATATCTGTTCAGACTGCTCAATCTCCCATTGTGCAGCCTTGAGAGGATCCAAGCCAAGATTGGTCGGGCAAGGCGAAAGAATCTCGACAAAGGCAAAACCCTTACGCTGAACCTGAATCTCAAGAGCCTTGCGGATTGCCTTCTTAGCCTCCATGATACGCTTAGTATCGGCAACCGAAACGCGGGCGATGTAGACAGGTGCTTTAAGCTGGTTCAAAGCCTCGCAGACGCAAAGAGGATACCCCTCGTGCGCAGCGTCACGACCAAAAGGCGAAGTCTTCGTCTTCTGACCGAGAAGCGTGGTAGGAGCCATCTGACCGCCAGTCATACCGTAAGTAGAGTTGTTGACAAAGAATGTCGCAACATGCTCACCGCGGTTGGCGGACTGAAAAGTCGCGTTAAAGCCAATAGCGGCCAAATCGCCATCGCCCTGATACGAAATAACAATTTTGTCGGGACGAACGCGATTGATTGCCGTCGCAAGTGACTGTGCGCGACCGTGTGCCGCGCCGACATTGCCGACATCCCAATAGTAATATCCGAAAACGGCGCATCCGATTGGATTGACTATGATAGTATCATCCTGAATACCCATCTCGGCGAGAGCCTCGCAAAGAAGCTTGTGAATGATTCCATGGCCGCAGCCGGCGCAATAGTGCGTATCACGCGTTGGAGAACCGGAGCGTTCAAATGTGTCGTAGAAGCCCTGTGCTTTCTTGATACTCATAAAATTTCCTCCCTCCGAATCAGATAGAAGCCTTAACAGCGTCAATTACCTGCTCAACCGTCACAAGGATACCACCCATACGATTGACAAGCGGAATTGACTCGGGAAGACGACCCAGATGAAGCGCGCAGTCATCACGGAACTGCCCTGAGCTCATCTCGACAACAAAAAGCTTCTTCCCGTCAACGGTCTTACGAAGAGCTTCAGTCGGGAACGGATAAAGCGTCTGCGGACGGAACATACCGACCTTGATCCCCTCCTCGCGAAGAGCGTCAACCGCAGAACGGCAAATACGGCTAGAAGTGCCATACGCCGCAAGAATGATATCGGCATCATCCGTGCGATAGCACTCGGCAAGAGGCTCCGCCGCCTCAATCTCACGATACTTCGCTTGCAGATGGATATTGTGCTCTTCCTGCTGTGGAGCGTTAAGGAAGATAGAAGTGATAAGATTCTTACGAGTCTTAGCATTACCCTCTGCCGCCCAAGCTGAAGTATCGGGACGAGGAGATTCCGCCTCCGGAAGACGAAGCGTCTCCATCATCTGACCCAAAACCGCATCGGAAATCACAATCACAGGCGTGCGGTACTTAAATGCAAGCTCAAAGCCCTTAATCGTAAAGTCGCACATCTCCTGAACATTGCCGGGAGCCAAGACAATGCAATGGTAGTTACCATGACCGCCACCCTTGACGACCTGATTATAGTCACCCTGCTCAGGATAGACATTGCCAAGACCTGGCCCCGCGCGCTGAACGGTAACAATAACACCGGGAAGCTCTGCGCCGGCCAAGTAGGAAATACCCTCCTGCATAAGGCTCATACCAGGGCCAGATGTAGCAGTCATCGAAAGAGCACCCGCGGCGGCTGCGCCATAAACCATATTGATAGAAGCGGTCTCGCATTCAGCCTGCAGAAACTCCTTGCCGACCGAAGGGAAATAGAGAGCCGCCATCTGCGCAATCTCGCTGGCAGGAGTGATAGGATATCCAAAAAACGCATCACATCCGGCATAAAGGGCGCCGATAACAACGGCCTCATTACCTTTTACAAACTTAGTCATCTTCTAGCCCCTCCTACTTGGCAGTATGAACCTCAATGGCATAAGGCTCTGGGCAGTTATAGAAACAAATAGCACACCCAATGCAACCATCGCCAATATATTCAGCCGCATTAACTCCACGCTTGTTAAGCGTAGACTTCATACGCAAAACCTTCTTCGGGCAAGCCGCGACACAACGCCCGCATCCCTTGCAATGGTCTTCATCAAAGACCGGCCTCGGCAACTTATCAGAGGCAATTACTTCTTCGCTCATTGTTAAGAACCTTTCGGTTAGATTCAAAAAAAACAATTAAATATTATACAACTTTTTGTTTAGATAAACAAACAAATTGATTATATACCTACATATACAGACAATCCGCCATAAGTCCAGTTAGGCGTAGGAATCGTCGGGAAATTTATTCTATCCATAGTCAAAAGAAGATATCGGTAAGGCAACCCCTCCGGCACCTCAACAAATGAAGGCCAGCCGCGCCCATGCGGCCATCCCTCATTATCCCCCCAAGGCACAGGCGAAAGCTTCATAGCCCCAAGCTTCCTAAGCTCAGGATACGAATAGACATAGTATGCTCGGTCGCAACTCCCCGAAAGACAATAACGCCTGCCGTCCATAAAAGTAATCGTCGTACCGGTCGAATCCTCTTTAGCAGCATCGGTAATCGGCTCAAAACCGCAATCCCAAGAGTCACTTTCAAGCATCTGCGCCCTTATTCCCTTAGGGGTAAATGCCGAAACCAAAAGCCTCCACTTCTTCGCATCGTCGTCCCAAGTACCACATGGGTCCTCATTCATCCCCGTAAGCCCCAATGACCTCGAATGCATAACACTCACGCCATGAAGAGGACACTTCTTGCTCCACGCGACATTGATACCACCCTCAGCGCGTCCCGAGCAACCCTTTTTGCCCGCGGCATCGGCAGCCGTGCTGAAATTGCTTGACCATGCACGCCACTCCCCACTCTCGTCGTCATAAAAAAGATGGCAAGCCAGATCATTTCGCAACATCCCATCGCCGTAGTCAAAGAGAATATATCCCTCAAGAGAAACCCCAGCCTCAAGATTGGCCAAATCCAAACTACCGACCGCAAGATTTGACGCATAAAAACGGGCACTGAATGTAAAATATGCCTTTGTCCCCTCAAGGTAAAGCTCGTTTTGACGGCCTCTAGTCACAAAACGGACATCGGCTTGCCCGACTCCTGCAGAAAGAGAAGCGACAACATCATCCAAGCCGCCCTCGCCCTCAACAACCAAATCGTTCAAATGCGACTTATCGATAGGATTGAAATCGGCAGGGAAAGACTCTGAATAAGAAAATTTAGTCACAACGTCCTTCGTAACGAAAACCGACGGTCTAAATCTTCCGCACAAAGACAAATGCATCGTATAAGGAGGCTCAACATCCTCTGGGGCATTAAACCTGACACACTCCCTCCCGCTCTTATCCTTAATCAAAATTGCAGCGGGAAAAGAGTGAACCTTTGCCGAATAATGGGCAGATGGAAGAAACGACACACCCTCGGGAAAGGCAAGCTCATTATCAAAAATATACCGTCTGCTCCACACCCTCTTAAAATTGACATCATAAGGCCGGGAACAAGCCGTGACTGATCGGCTATCCATACACCAAAGACTCCAAAAAAACTATTTCTCAAGAGATTCTAGTATACCATAAAGAGAGACGAGCCCGAATAGCGATACTGCGAAAGCCCCATTCTCCCCTCGCCCGCATCGTTCATATATCGCTCAACAGTCGGGTCAGAAAATTCATTTGCGACAGAAAAATACTTTAAATAACGGGCGGCATTCGTAATCCTGCCGCTTGGCAAAGCCACAATCTGAGGCACCATAGAGCCATCCTGCTTCATATCCAAACCGTAACTATTTGCGTCCGTCAAAGATTCAATCTCCTTACTCTTTGAATTCAACGCCTTAAAAATAATTGGGATTTGCGCACCGGAACGCATCCTGCCATCAATGTAAAATGTGACATTGGTATACAAAAGCTTAATCGGGTCTTCAAAACAAGGAGTCTCGCCTATAAAATTTTTGCAGCCGTAAAAACTAAAATAACCGCCGAAAGTATTATCCTTAATCAACCCGCCATAAAAGTAGTTGGTGCAAAAACAGCTGGTGCAATCCATAAAAGCAGGTCCGCCGTTATCTGCGATAATACCGCCGTTAACTTCAAGAACACCCC
>JAZUMF010000044.1:0-41893 GCA_045603485.1 Kiritimatiellia bacterium
GCAAAACACAAATATGCCTTCAGCCTCGGTAGAAAAACAGGCGCAAGAGGCATAGGCCTATGTAAAAACTGGGATGGCATAAGGCTCTATTCAGCAAGAGACCTCCAAAAATCCCCAGTTTCATTCCAAGGCTAAGCAAAAATCCCGACAAAATACGATTACCTTCAACGGAGCCTATCGCCCCGAATGGGGAGGTGTACCTAAAAATCTTGCCAAACTCCCTTTTTGAGAGTATAGAAGTGGCTAGATACACATAAATGTGCCACTTTTGCCAGTATCCAATCCCAATTCCAATATTAATGGAACAGCTGGAGATGTATTAGCGTTGTAGTTTAAGAATAATCGATGTTGTTTTAGGAAATGAGAGTATAGTTCGGGATAATTTTTAGCATGAAGTTAAATCTTGGGCTCAATATAGCAAGTTTGCCGCAAGATGTCAAGTGTAATAGCCTGACACCTATAAGGACACCTATAAGAAGTCACCTATAAGTCATAGTCCTATAAGTCCTCTGAAAAAGCATTCTTTCGCGTCAGCGCACCCGAACCTTTCCCGATGCCAGCCAAGTAGTCCGCACACTCGTCACGAAACCCAGCACATCCATCAAAACATCTACGGCGGACGCACCACGATTCAAGAGGGTCTGTGGATGGCTCCAATTCTTCCCAACGACATGGTTGCATACCGGGACATTTCTCTACGTGCAATCATTTCGATAGCCACCAAGAAACAAGTCCTCTCACAAAGGCATACGCTAATAGTGAGGCGATTATTCCAACAAGGGTAGCGAACCAATTTCTTTTAGGTTTGGGCTCGATCTTCCATTCGTTACTTGAGATATTCTTATTCGCCTTAGCCTTATTCTTTAACCCCTTGCCGAGTTGCCCCAATATCACAAAGATAATAATACCCCAGATAATTTTCTTTGTTCCATCATGTATCTGTTTCTCACCGCGCTCTTGACCGCTGAGAATGCTATCCTTGTCTGCGAGAATATTAGCATTGTCCGCCTCAATTTCATTTTGAGGATATTTCGCCTCAATTGCGGACAGCCATTTTGACATCATCCCTTTAGCATCTGCGACTGCCTTGTCCACATCATTTTCATCATTTACATTATAGCCGACATAGAGATTGACGACATTTCCACGGAGCCAAACCATAGCACAGACATTAATACAAAAATCTATTACGGGATTTCCATTCTCATCCCTAACATCCATGCGCACCAAACTCCATGCCAAGCTTTTACGATCCTCGTGATGCGGAGGGAATAGGGTACATCCCACCACGGTGACTGTCTTATTCGACAACACCGTTCCGTTCAATTTGTCAAATACGGGCGCCATGTCCTTCACGATACTATCTTGCTCTTGATTGGCACACGCTTGCTTGATTTCAGAACATGCTACAGAAAATGCAGAAAGAGACAACCGTTTATTGAGCCAGGTTTTTCGCACCCTTACAGCTGCTTGATAAAATCTGTTGTTATCAACGCGCATCCATTGCGCTATCGTTGCATGCCACTCGTCTGCTTCCGCCTCCGCATTCAGAAGAACTGCAATTTCGCTATTTTCCTCAGGCGTCCAGAATCCTTCAGGAGGATGAATTTCTATTCTTTGAGGGATTGCTGGAATTTTAGCTGTAACCGCGTCCAGTGGCAAAACCGAGAAATCTCCAGATTCTTCAGTCGCAAATTTCCACCCGATCTCTGGTTGATATGTCCCTGACTTTTCGCCCGTAACAACATGCGGCCACTCTTTGCTTGGCGTTCCTGGAGTCCAATCTTCAGCGCAAGTCTGCAAATAAGTTGCAAATACCATAATCAACATTACGACACAACTTTTCATACCATCGTTCCCTCAATACATTACTGGATAGAAATTACGCTGTGGCACGCTAATGTTACGCTGACGCTCAATAAACGCCATCTGATCGCGCAAGTTTTTGATGGCAGTTCTCCTTTGAGCAACCCAAATCCAGTCGCATCCAACATCAAGCTTCGTGATTTTATCAATCCGCTCTTCTGCCTCATCAATCAATGTCTTTACCGTCGAGAAATTATTTTGAGCAATTTCTGTTCCCGCATTGTTGAGGTATACATCGACTTCATCAGCCAATCGCCTTATCCTATTATTCAGTTCCCGTCTTTCCTCGTACGCCCTACGATCCGCTTCTTCTCGACGTTGACGCTCTTCCATTTCCTGACGGCATTCTGCCATTCTTTCCCCCTCCCTTTCAATATTCACAACGGCAGCGACACACAAAAGCGAAATCATCACAGCAATTACACATGACCGAGCAAGAATCCTTATCCTGTGAGGACGAAGCATTTGTCGCACAACCCACTTTGTTAGGAGTTCAAGCCCCTCTGCCTTGAAATTGGGAGCGGGGATAGATTGTCCATCATCATCAGGAATTGTCCTGTTAACGGCAGAAACAGAAAACAGTGCGGTCTTTGGATAATGTGCCGCAATTTCCGGCAAGAAATCTTGAAGTGCATTTTGAAGATTTCCATGCTTTTTCAACGTGGATTCGTACAGGTCTGCTTGCGAAAAGGCAAGTGCCACACTTTTCAGTAATCCTCTTCGGCGCATGATTTCCATCATGCACTGAATTGTTGCAATCATTTCTCTTGTCCGCTTTTCTGTCAATGGCGGGTTGTTGATTATGTACCCAAGGTCAACTAGAATTACGAGAGCATTACATGATCGTATATGCCATTGCAACTGTAAGATTGCCTTAGATTCTGGCTTATTGAAATTATACGATTTGTTCTTAAGTGGATCTTTTTTTAGTGCCATTGTAGCATCTGGGCCATCCTTGAATGCCTTTCTATAGATTTCACCGCCAAAATCTATAAAGGACATTTCTCCAAGGGACTTTCCCCCACGTCCCAGAATCCATTTGAGTTTTTTCACGGAATCTGGAGATGTCGCATCTGGCCATTTGCCATTTTTCATTCGATGCATTTCTTCACAAATGAAATCTCGCGTGACAACGCCTCCATTTGGATCTGGGGACAAATAATATCCATTACAATCGGGGCTGAAGTAGTGCCATCCCCAAGAAATCATGAGTGCGGTCTTGCCGCTTCCTTCTACACCAACTATAGCAACATTACTCATCAAATCTCCTGTTAAAATTGTCACTCAGGAATCCAACCGTCACCGTTACATGAGGAACATGAGACTTTTCCGCTGTGGCATTCCGAGCGCGGGCAGATGACCGTACCTCGCCCAGAACAGTCAGAGCATTTCTTCGTAGTTTGTCGTGTGCGATAGCCATTGTCGCAATTATTGCAATCAACTCTTACCTTATTGTCGCCGCCACAAGTGGAACATGGCCCAAACCCCCACCCTCCACATTCCGAACAAGTAACAAAATCATAGACTACTTCATAGCCTCCCATGCCCCCGCAGTTACTGCACAAGGAAACATGCTTGCCTTGCAAATATCCGTACATGGGATTCAGTACGCAGTCCATTCGTGGACACGGCTGTTCGAGTTCCCCATTGCATTCCCTGCATCTTTCGGATTCCGTTGTCTCAACCCTACCAGAACCACTACAACTGGTGCAATTGATCCTACCGTCACCATCACATTTCCAACAGTCCTTTTTGCCGCGGCCATTACACGCAGAACACTGTTTCAGCCATTGTCCCTCTCTACTACCTGTTTTTCGACCCTTTATTATAACCCCAGGATTCCAAACCACTGAAAAATCATTTTTTGCATTTGGATCAACCCAATTGTATCCTTCTTCTGGGTGCCAATTTTTCTCTTCGAGACTTGAAAGGACATGTGGCCAATCAGGATGCCGCAAACCCTGTTTCCAAACCAATTCAGAGAGACCCTTTTCGTCTTTGTTTTTCTTGGAATATCCGGGCATTGGTCGCCAATAACCAGTCGGATGTTCATCGGTTACAACGGACACCCAATGTGGATGCTTAGTGCTTTCAATTCCTGCCCGCCATTCTGTCCTTGAGCCACCGACCCAAACATATCCTTCCTCTGTTGACTTCCACTCACCCTCTTTCCAATCAGACACAAGTTTAGAGTTTTCAGGATGGCGCAACCCCTGTTTCCACTCGTCCCTGTCCGTTCCTTCGACCCAAACATAACCCGGTCGGGTTGCAACCCAAGTGTCGCGGCTCTCACCAGCAACAAGATGGGGATTGTTCGGGTTGTTGACTCCAGCAACCCACTTCGGTTCCGGCTTGGGCTGTTTAGCAGGTTCAACAGGCGGTTTAGTCGCAACAGGCGGTTTAGTCGGCTCTTCAACAGGTTTGACTGATGGTACGACTGGACGAGGCTCTGGAGGCTCCAATGTCTCTTTTTGCATCCATCCAATACCCATCAATTGATCGTCAACCCAATTTTTGAATTCTGCGTTAACATTGTAGCCAATCCATGATTCAAACCCTAAAATCCCTAATAGCCCAATCAGCCCGACGGCAATCTTCCATCGTTTACGCTTATTTTTTCCCTCCACAGAGTCAACAACCCATGAAACAAGTTTCTCTAGGCCCTGTGGTTTGAAATCAGGTGATGGGACTTGGAATCCTGAACCATCCGACACGAAAACTGTCCTGTTGACCGCGGCAACGGAAAAGAGGGCGAGACGCTTGCCATAGCTTGTATCAACTGTTGGCATATATCTTGTCAACACACCTCGCAAGTCTCCACAATCAGTAATGATTTCAGCATACGTATCTGCTTGGGTGAACACGAGCGCTACACTTGACTTTTTCGCCTTGTCATAAGCGAATGATAGGATTGCCTGTGACAACCAATTCATTTCGATTGTGCGTTCCTCATTCCGCTTGCCATTGATTATGTCGCTCAGATTGACAAGCACAATCAGCACTTCCGCCTCTTCAACATGGGACCGTAGCTGAGTTATGGCATTTTTAGTGTCCTCATCTGGCTCGTCATGCACTCCTCCGCCGAAAGCCAGGCGATATATCTCACCGCCGAAATCAAGAAAAGACAATTCCGCAATTCGATCATCGTCGCCGTCAGCAACTTTTCGAGTCAGCGTCCATCGCAGATTATCAGTAATGTCTCTGCCGGTGGCAATAGGCCATTTGCCATCCTGCATCTGCCCCATCAATCTCTCGCAGTATTCAAACGTTTCTCTGTTAACGGGCTTCAGGTAAATCCCGTTTGCGTCTGGCGACTTGTACTTGTCGCCCATTGCCGCCATGAGGACGGTCTTGCCGCTACCCTCTACACCAACTATTGCAATTTTCTTCATATACCTAACCTGCTATTTGCGAACCTTTCCATTCACCTTTCCATTCCCGCCACAAAAGACGCATAGCACTATACCAGAGCGAACCCTTACGGAACCCACGCCTCCGCATTTGGGACAAATCTCAAGAGTGGGTTCTTGGATGTTTTCCGCCTTTTCATCTTGAATATGTGAACGCAGATCATCCTTCGCTCCTTTTTTGGTCATCCACTCATTGTTAATCCTGACACTCCCCTGATTATCATTTGACAGTCTGGAAGTTGCCGTTGTATTTGAGGCACAATCATAGCAGTTTCTTGAAAGCCAGAAAAGCCATGCCACAATCGCCGTGACAACTATTCCAAAGATTGTCCCAGCAACAAAGCCATTCAGGAATGAATTATGTGATGTCTTGACCTGCTTTTCAGCATAGTTGAATGGCTGGTTGTTCAAATCCGCCATATAAGGATCGGAGATATGCCTCGCCGATTGCGATTGCTGGTTTGGTTGACAAGGTGGCTGCACATCACAACATCCGCCATCCTGCTGTCGTAGCGGCGATGGCGTTGGCTTCGGCTGCTCAACTATAGGTTCAACATGGGGTTTGTAGTTGACAGTAAAAAGCGGAGCATCAATCCTACCGGTGATTTTCACATTTAGTTTGCCGCCTTTCGCTTCCTCGCACCAACCGCCGAGTTCGGAGAATGTTTCAGAGCCGATGAATCGTCTTTCCTCGAATGCCGACCGCCCCAGCGGCGATTTGAATTCGCGTATTTCCGCATTATATTCAATCGCAGTCGGGAACGGCTTTTGCGGTTGCGCCATTTCAGCCGAGTTGAACACAAAAGCGAAATCAATCTCCTTTGCCTTGTCTTCAGGCACAGTACCAAGGACGCAGTAGATTGCGCCTCTGCCGCGAGAGTCCATGCGTTCGGCAATCTGCACGCGGTAGAAAACCGCTCTTCCGTCCTTCAGGAACAGTCCACCCAATGGGAGCGAATCAGGGACAAGTGGTCCGATTTCATCTTTGTAGCCAGCAAGTTCTTTCGGCGAATATACGCTTCCGGGTTGCCAGTCATAACCATTCACCGCAGTCCATACAGCCAAGTCGATTTTCATTGTCAGTCCTCCAATTTAGGTTTCTAGATTGCTTCTGGTTATGCTGTCATAAATCGCGTTAAGAATTGTAAATTCTGAGGCACCATAATGAGTTTTGATACTTGCAAGTCGTGTCGTATCTGACCAGCCTTTGTTGTCAAACCAACATTTAAGATTGTGACGAGATGCCCGAGCCATATTCTTTTCCTGTACTACATCAGCAAATGAAGGCATGGATTCAATGAATTTCAGAAACGCATCAATCCGTGTCACATGCCAAACATCGCGACTTCTGATGTATTTGACAAAACTATTCATATTCCTTATTGCATCATCCATACCACAATTTCGAAGCATGGATTGGTAATCGCGCAAAACACTGTACTCCAGATATATCTCACTATCTAACGGCTGCTTGATTGGAGGTTTGGGTTTGGGCACTTTAGGCTTTACATCTTCGTATGGCTTGGGCGGAATCGGACGAATGACCGGTGACGGATTAAATAGTTCTACGCACCTTTTAGGACGGCAATTTGGATCCTTGCTGAGACCTTGCATGATAGTCCTGCCATATAGCACTTCATCACCTAATGGCACTGGTTGTATGTTTAAATCAAGAATCTCTTTTCTGTTTCTAAAAGGCAGATTGCCAGTTAAGCACTGGTATATTGTTGCCGCAAAACTGTAAACATCTATCTTGCGTAGCACTTCCGCCGAATTAAGGACATCATCATCTTCCAGTAATAGCTCACGCGGCATGTAAGGTTCGGTTCCACAGACTGATACCCTGTGGGATACAGACGATTGTCTTGCAAGTCCAAAATCAAGAATATACGGCGTTTCCACTCCATCATCCCCCGCCTCAACCATAATGTTTTCTGGCTTGATATCACGGTGGACGACTCCCTTTTCATGGGCGAAATCTATGGCCTTTGCTATCGGCAGAAGAATTCTCTTCGCTTCCTCAGGAGAAAGATGACCTCCATGCTTTTCAAGATATTCTAACAACATGATGCCGTCTATATAGTCTATGACCAGAAACGAATTGCCCTCGTCTATATGGCAATTGCGGATGCAGGCAATATTATCATGCTTCAGTTTCTTCTGCATGGCCGCTTCATGCTTTATCCGTTCGCGCACATCTCTGTCGAAAGTTGGCAAAAGGACTTTAATGGCAAATTTCTCTTTCTCTTCTCCGTCCTTCTCCCAATAGATGTCTTCAGACAGCCACACCTCGCCCATTCCACCTTGTCCTAGTTTTCGGATAAGCTTATATTGTCCGTTCAGCACTACACCTTCGCAAATGGCAATAGGCCTCTTAATCGTTTCGTGCGCAGTGACACACAAATCTTCGACATCAATGACCTCAAGCCACTTTGCTTCCAGAGCATCTCCTTCATGAAGAGGGAACGATTTGGCACCGTTCTTTTTGAGTAATTCAAAATTTACCATACCAATGCGAGAACGAACATATGCATCCAATCCATATTTAGGATTGGTTTGCAATGCGGCTTCAAGTGCAGGCGCAAATACTAATGTGTTATCTTTATTCCACACATCATCGCTGTACGCAAGCCATCTGGAAAATCCTTCTTCATCCATTTTTGGATTTATCCGCAACCGCAAACGTACAGATATGTCATAACCTTCCCAATTTTGCAGCAAATACATACAAGTAAATTCATCTGTAACCACTTGATATAGTTCTTGCCGATGTAAAGCACCTTTGGCCTTGCTCATACGCCACACTTGATGCATCATCGGGCGGGTCGTCAACTTGCAAACAGAATAGAAACCATGCAGTTGCGCATGTTGAGAATCAAGAAGACGTTTCAACTTCTTTTTGTCTCCTTCATGCAACCGCCTTATCAACACATCCGACATGACATCATCCTCCTTTCTATGCAAGGTATGCAAGCAATGCACAATGGAATACAAACAAGATTACAACCCAGCCTGTCAACGACCATTTGGCACTCTTGTGTTTGAAGAGCAGAATCCCTATCATAGCACCGGCAGACCCTCCCAACGCCGTCCAAAACAAGAGTTCCTTTTCTGGAATTCGAGGCAGACATTTTATCGCCGCTCGCTTGTCGCAACCGAACAGAAGCAACACTCCAATGTTGACGGCAAAGAGCAAAAACGGCCACCCTCCGCCGCATACAGCTCCTGCTATCGCAAGAACAAGCCAGATTAACTCTGCCAAAACCATATCGCTCTCCTTGATTATTCCGTTTCCAGACGCAATGCAAATGACATTAGCGACACATTGTAGAGGAAGGCGAGCATTGATGCACCAAGAAATACTGCTACCGGCGCAAACGAACAAAATGTTCCTCCGACCATGAAAAAGGCAAGAATCATGTCGATTACCGTGTATACACCTAGCATAAATGCGTTGACCTTGTTTGAGCGCTTCGCAACCATTGTCCTGATGAACGATATCGTGACGATTGGCAACAACAGGACAAGAAGAACAAAACCCAAAAGTCTCATATACCACGGAACGACTGATGCGGCAATTTCGACATCGTCGGCTGACTGCCCCAACGTCGAAATTGCTTCTACAAAATTTGACGACCCCGCTCCCTCATGAATTTGTCCACCGCAAACGACAACGCCTGTATTCTTATCTACTAATTGCCATTCACCCGTGAGCGTTGCCACGCCTTTTATAGACTCGAATCTGTCAAGACTACCCCATAAAACACAGTCAACATTTTCTCTTTTTGTTGCTGACCGAGCCTCGTCAGCAGATGTTGCACCTTTGTTGCGAAGATTCAAAACAGTACGCAACTTCTCGGAGAAGTCAATGTCAGACAGATCGAGGATGTTCGACTGCTCTATACGCTCACGAAGTTTCCGCGAAAAGTAGTCCGTCGTGTCGTTGGCGAAATGACAAAGCGCCGCGCTTCGCATCCCTCCTCGGTTATGCTGTATGGAATCAACGATTTTATCCACAGCATGGTCGGCGGCTTTCATTCTGGCGACATCCGGGATGGGCTTGTGTGGCCCAAGATTCGTCCAACCCATGTAGCAAACATAGCCGACGAACAGCGTCATGCCTACCTTTGGAATCAGCAGGAACCACCACTTCATAAATGATAGTCCCAACATATTGCCCATGAAACGTTCTTCCATATTCATGCTCCTTTCATGCTGAAACCTCAATCAGAGTCCGAGTCGTCACTTACATTCCCACCCGAATCACGAAACGCAAGATTCTTCTGTATAATTTCAGCATCGCGCTTGGATGTTGGAACTACCGTTTTCAACGCGCGGTCAAAATCGGCCCATGTAACTGGTTCGATCTTTGCCCATTCTTCAGAACCTTCCGCCTGACTTTTCCGCCTTTCGATCCATCTTCTTGCCGCAAACTTCCGTGCATCGTCGCATACACCGCCACCATTCTCCTTGTGACTGAT
The DNA here is from genome assembly GCA_045603485.1 of Kiritimatiellia bacterium. Taxonomy (GTDB): domain Bacteria; phylum Verrucomicrobiota; class Kiritimatiellia; order RFP12; family JAAYLN01; genus RGIG5952. The sequence goes on from JAZUMF010000044.1 coordinate 9,758, forward strand.
TTCCGCCCCGCTGAAACCATCGGTCAAGTCGGAAAGCCTATCGAGATCAACATCCGAAGATAGCGGCACATCTTTAAGAGCAGAATCAATGATCAGCCGCCGCGTTTCCTTTTCGGGCAACCCAACATATACAGCCGTACTGATGCGTCCGCTTCGGGTAATCGCGCTGTCAAGCATCCAAGGCCTGTTTGTGGCGAGAAGGACAAACAGCTGATTACCATCGTCTTTCTTGAAACCATCAAGTTCGACAAGGAACTGTTCAACCATGCAGACCTTTTGGTTGCCCCGCTTGCGCAACATGGTTTCGCATTCGTCAAGAAAGAGAACGCATTTCTTGTAGGACCTGGCCTCACGGAACATCTCTGCTATGTTCTGCTCTGTCTCTCCTACATATTTGCTCTTGAGTTCGTTCAGCTTCACATGCATGAACGTTGTCTTCATCTCATTGGCGATAGCCTTTGCAAACATAGTCTTGCCAGTTCCAGGCGGACCATACAACAAGAGACCGGTACCCGGCTTGACCTTGAGCGTCTTGTAGATGTCGGGATGGTTTACGGGATTGATCAAGGCGTCCATGACAACGGCCTTTGCTTCGGTCAGACCCTTTACATCATCCAAAAGGATGTCGCCGACAGATGTGACAGTCCACTTACCTTTTGCAGACGCATCAACCTCGGCACCTCCCGACTCTTCTTTATTCACGCGAACACCCGGCTTGCCGGCCTTCTCCTTGAAGGTTGCGGCGATGTCCACCAGTTCGTTCGCGTCCTCAAGATAGGCTTTCGCCACATCCCCCTCGCTTTGATCGGCAAGGTTGAATGTGAATTCTGCCGCCTGTGCCGTGTGAAAGAATGCCTTTTCATAATCGCCGGCGGCAAGTGCCTTTTCCGCCAACGACTCATGTTCTCTCTTTTTGTCCGCATTGAAACTGCTCATGCGCTTGCCTCCAGAGTTTCAGATTACTTCTTTCCATCCATCAACGCCTTGAGCCTGCGACGTCCTTCACCGCTTGCTTCGGAGACACCTCCGACCGCATCCTTCCCTACTGAAGCCACCTTGCCCGCCACCGACTTTCCGCCCGTGACATCGGCGACAACCTCTTTCTCAAGGTTAGCCATCATCTCCTCTACCGACGGAATGGCATCGGACTGGGAAAGGCCATTCATTTCCTTCCCGTACTCCTTTTCCCATATCTTGTCGATGTCACCCTGCTCCGAAAGCGTATCGTCAACGTCGCCAAGCACATCAGCAACCTTGTCGGGGTCAATGTCAAGCGTAGAATTCAGAATGCTAAGAGCTTTGGCTAACTCCTGATCGGTTTTCGCCATTTCCATTTTTGTCGCCAGCTGGCTGAACACCCAGCTCTTGCGTTCGAGCTTGCCCATCATCAGTTCGTTCGACTGAACGGATTGAAGGCATCTTTGAGCAGCGGCCTTCTGACCATCACGCAGATACTCACGGGCCTCTGTCCATGCAGCATCGCGTTCCTTTTTCAAGGTCGCAATGCGATCCTTGACGTCGCCAGAAGCGCGTTCAACATCGCGCAACGCCCTGCGGCGAGCGCGATTCTTCTCGCGTTCAATATCCTTGGAGGACTTGAACAGATCTGCAATACCCATTTTTGTATTCCTTTCTTTAGGTTGTTATGAAAAAATGCTTATCCCAACTGCGCGATTCTCTCATCGAGAGGATCGGAATGGGATGTATTCTCGGCCACGGGCTCTCCGCCTATAGCGTTCAGGCGACTATCGAGTTCTGCTTCGTCCTCTTGATGAGAATACGAAGCGTCGCCCAATTCCGCAGAAGCCATGGACTGGACCTTCTGCTCGTCAAGCCATTCCTTCATGTCAAGCGTCATCTCATCAATCTCCTCCGTACGCGAAGGATTCTCTTCGGCAAATATGAGAATGTCAATCTTGTCTTTTACAAGCTCATCAAGCCGTATTCGGTCTGCAATGGCTGACACAGGCTCCGTGATTCGATCCTGTTGCGCAAAGAGCAACTTGATCTCTTCCTTTATAATCTTTTTCCTTCCGGGGCCTGCAGCATCATACTCGTGCTTTCTCTTGATGAGCTGAGAATCAAGATCGTCAACGCGTTTCTTCAGCGCCTCCAATCTGTCATGGTTGTCTCGTATGGATTCGGAAAGTTCCGCCTGCTTTTTGCGCAGAGTGTCAATCCGGGTATCCATTAGTCCAAGTTGCTTAGCAACTTCATTTAGAACGTCATTTAGAGCCATTTCTGTACCTCTTTCTGATTATTCCTTGATTTTCCTTTGCAGGTTGTTTTTTAGAACGAGAAATACTATCAAGACCAAAAACACCGTTAAAGCACCCAGAACATTCCACAGTTTTATTTCCCTGCAAATGCTTTGTATCAATAACGTCTGGAGGATAAGCAACGACCCATCCAGCATAAGCCATGGCCACTTGCTTTGCAATGACACAAAAGCACCGGCATCCGAACTCCCGTTGGCAGGTGCAATCGCCAATTCTCCTGTAACCTTGTTCTTCACCGAACGCCATCTTTTGTCGCTTTTCCGCAAATCCTCGAAAATCTCCGCGACACAATCTTGCGGCACTTTGGAAATGTCTGCCATACGAGCCACTGTCATGCTGCATTTAAAAGGCTCACTCTTAAGAACTTCGCAGATTCTGTCATGCCAAGTTGCCCACGACTCAGGATAAAGACGATAGACAAGCGTGCGATAGATTGGTCGCATGTGTTCAAGCGAATTGTGTTTTACCGTCCATGTTTCTGAACCATCGTTGTTCGGCGACGACAACACCTGAATACTGTCAGGCAACTCAACCACATTTAGATTCCTGTCCCACCCTCCGAACGATCCGATTGAAAAGCACTTGCAATTTGGAGTCTTCAAGCGGCCTTTCCATTCCTTTACAAACTCCATCACTGCCTCATAGATTTTCCCTCCGGCGGGCTTTATGGACAATTTCGTTACACCACATTGTTTTTCAACTGCTATATGTGTCACAAAAATTGAATAGACATGGAAAACTACGCCCCATCCGCGAAGTTCATACACACGAAAAAGGTTGGCATTTTCGATGTCGCTCCAAACATCTTTGCGTACTTCACTTGAAGAAGGTATGACCCCACGCCTCTCAAGATGCTTGATAAAGTCACTCTGACGAACTTTGATTTCACGACAAGTACGAAAGTTCACCGTAAAAGGGGACGGAACAAGCTTCACCCACCACGGCAAATTATAGCCAGGGATAGCCGTACCTTTAAGCGCCTCCATGTTCATTTCAAGCGCAGTGTCAAATTCCCTTTTTCGGTTTTGCATGACATCCAGCTTGGACTGCATTTCCTTATTCGGATTTATGTACAGACTCATTCCATTGCGCTTGAAAAGATCAACATTATCATTTGTAGCCAGCACACATTCCCCAGTCACCGGATCTACAATCATATGGTCTCCGGGTGCAATCGTCATTCTACCCCAACGATCCGCCGTTACTTCCGAGGCTGTTTTGATGTGCTTCCTTACATCGCCTCTCATCGCATTGTGGATAACACTTCCGACATCATCCGAATCATCTGGCAACGACCAGTCTTCCGCCGCCAATGTCTCGTTTATGATTCGTAGTTCATGACGGCACTTCTCGCACACCGCGATATGATCGACAATGGCGGCATCCCGTTCGGAGGATTGCTGACGGGCGAATTCTATCAATTCCTCTATGTCAGGACAGCGCATATAGCACCTCATTCTCCTTACCTGTCGGCACTTGCCGCAATTCTTCTCTGTACATACGCATCAATCTACAAGCTCGCGAGAAAAGCTGATTGACATTGGCCTCGGAGGAAATATTAAGCAGTCGCATGATGTCGCGTGATGTCGCGTGACGACATCTCGCTTACCGTTTTCAAATAATGGACTCTCGGGACGGTGGGATTTGAACCCACGACCCTGTGATAAAAAGTCACATGCTCTACCAACTGAGCTAACATCCTAAACTCTTGTCCTTTTTTTCGCGTCATGTTTAGCAGTCCACCCTTTAACGCGAAAAAAAGAGTGGCGCGTTTTCTAAATCACCACGTCTTGTAAGAGGCATCGCCAAACGCCCGTTCTAAAACATGAATGATGAAAACACGCCACATGGATTACCCACGTAGCGCGGTCATCGTATTCCGCTTCAGAACTTGAAAAATTGGCGATTTTCTTACAAAGCGTCATACGCTGATTCGCGTACGCAGTATGGGTTAGGTTGCCCACCCCATACATACTCTCACTCCGAAGGAAACGGCGCATTGAGGACAACACGCCCTACCGTTTCATTCGTGGAGAAGCCGGCCATTTCTGGTGCTATGACCGATTATATAATTTCAATCAGTTCTTTATTCTTCCTTTCATTGTCTAGTTACTGATGTGAAAATTGTTGTTGCTTATTATACACCAATATCGACCTTAGATGCAAGTTCCTCGCATAAAAGTGTATACAGGTATTCTGACACCTAAACCAAGGCAGAACCATTATCATTATGCCCAATTGGGAAGTGGGGATTTAAGGATGATCGGTGTGCCTGTTATGGGATGAATAAATTCGGCTGAGAGGGAGTGCAAACGAAAGGTTCCTTCTTTTGACTTTTTAGCTCCATAGAGCGTATCGCCGACTATCGGGTGTCCTGTCATTGATAGCTGGGCTCTAATTTGGTGGGTAACGCCTGTTAAGATTGTTACTTCTAAGAGCGTTGTTGATTTGAATTTCTTGATTGGTTTGTATGCTGTCTGGGCATACATGGGTCGAAGCTTTGCGAGGTCTGATTTCCGTTTTACCTGCAGCTTGTCAATCATGTGGCAATATGTGACTGTCGGGTCATGAACAAGTTCGCAACTGATTTTTCCCGAATGGATAACATTGCCTTCGACCAAAGCCAGATATTTTTTTATGACTTTGCGTTCTGCAAAAGCAGCTCTCATCGCATTGAAGGTCTCATTGTCTTTGGCAATGATGACTAACCCTGATGTGCCTGCATCAATGCGGTGGACTGCGCCTGCCGCCAATGGTGGCTCGCCCACATCTGCAATTTGAGGATATTTAGCTACTATGCCATTTAACAGGGTGTTGTTTTCACGGGGGCTGAGTGGATGAACTGAAATTCCCGACTCTTTATTTACCGCAAGAAAATTTTCGTCTTCATATACGGTGTCTAAAACTACTAGCGGGTTGGGATTGATTCTGTTATCAATTTCTTCAAGGAGCTCTTTTATTTCAACATTGGCTCCACTATGTACCTTAATCCCTTTGAGGGCTGGTCGTCCATCGACGGTTATATCACCACGAGCAAGTGCATCTCTAACAAATGCGCGTGTCGATGTGGGACATTGCGAGAGGATATAGGCATCAAGCCGTATCCCCTCGCTATCATCGGTTGCCTGCAGATTAAGATTGCGAAGCAAGGTTATTCTCCTTGGAGTATTTCATAGACGAGGTTGCGAAGATCGCAATGGCCATGCTTGAGTACTCTTGTCCATCCGAAAAGGTGGGTGGCAAAGAAGATTGAGAGTTTGCTTTCGGGGTCCACAAGCAGGTATGCGCCTGCCGCGCCATCCCAGCCAAATTCTCCCATGGGGCCGCGTCCACCCTCTGATGAGACACGCGTCCTTACGCCGTATCCATAGCCATAACCTTGACCGGGTGCACAACAGAATGCGCTTGCGACGGCATTTGGCTGAAGCTGAACCGATCTCATTAGGTTGATAGTTTCCGGCTTTAGGAGGCGATACCCGTCTTTGCTTACTCCTCCTGATGCAAGCGTGTCTACGAATTTAGCATAGTCATCGACTGAGGATATGAGCCCTGCCCCTCCGCTTTCATAGGCTTCTGTCTTGACAAAGATGTTTTTCTTTTCCTTGACAAGCATTTTGCCCGAATCGAATGTGAAGTGGGTTGCCATGCGCTCACATACATCTGCCGTGTTCTTAAACCCTGTATTCACCATTCCAAGAGGATCAAGGATTGTCTCTGCGAGATACTCACTGAATGTTTTACCTGAAACGACCTCGACAACCGCCGCAAGTACATCATGGCAAAGGCTATACTCAAAGCGTTCTCCCGGCTCAAAGAGGAGCGGGCGTAATGGGAAGGCGTCTACAATCTGCCGCGTTGTTGCAGCCTCTCCATATTTGTCGACGACCGACTGAATTTCAGGACTGCTAAGATTATAGTTTAGTCCTGCGGTCATGGTGAAGAGATGACGGATCAGCATAGGTCTGCTTATCGGCACTTGCTTGCCATCAACATTGATAAACGCCTTGCCGTACGCGGGCAAATATTTTGCGACTTCGTCATCTAGCCCAAGCTTGCCTTCTTCGACTAAGCGCATGGCTGCCGTGACAGTTACTGGCTTTGTCGCTGAATATAGGAAATAAAGGCTGCCGGCCTTGAGTGGCTCGGTCTTTTCGAGGTTGTTATATCCGCAGGTGCGGTGATATAGCTCTTTGTGGTTTTGAAATATTGCGACTTCACAACCAATAATCCCACGCGTCTTGCAAAAATCATCTTCAAGAAGACGAGATATCTTGTCAAACATGATTATGCCCTTTACTTTTTCACATAGAGATGCAGATAGGATTCTTCCGCTACGATTGTGTTATTTGCGGTCTTTGGCTTTGATACGGCAAAAGCGTCACCCTTGACATTTGGATGGGGAGCGAACTGATCGCACGCGCTTGAGATATCAACTCTGAGTTGATCGCCTTTCTCAATACGGAAGGCGTGATCGGCGAACCTAAAGTGTATTGTCTTCTTTTCACCTGGCGTGTAATCTTTGCGATCCCAGCAGAGTGACATTATATCATCGCGCAAGAGATACCAAATGCCATCGCCTTTGTTGATGCTTACGCGAATATAAAAGCAGGTATCTTCGCAATCGCTTTTAACGGTCAAATCCGCGGTGATTCTTCCTCTGACATCAAGCTCTTCTTCTGCTTCGGGAAGAATGAATGATACGACATCATCACGGAAGTTTGGCTCTGGCTGGGCTTCAAAGCCGCCAAAGCAAATACCGCCCGAGCCTGGGAATACAGGCGCAGGTCGAAGTGGATCATACTGCCATGTGTGGCTTTCATTACCAATTTTTAGCGAGACTGTGCGCTCGCCATCGGTGAGTGACTTATCCGTAAGCCACTTATTTTCCCACATTGCATAGTAGCGCGTCTTGCCCAGGTCGCAATATGGAAACTCTTTGCCGAGACGGACATGGTCAAACCAGTCAAGTACAACATTGATTCTCGATGGAGGCGTTCCCCCAACCATACGCTCACCATTAGGGCATTCGCCGCGGGTTCCTTTTGCCCATTGAGGGCAATTACCGCCATGGTCATAGCTATCGACCAGGAAGGCGCAATTAGCTAAACGCTCATCTGGCGTTTCGCGCCACATGTCATGGACACCCTCTGTGTAGATATCATAGTGACCGGTCATCAGGAGAATTGGCATTGTGGATTTGAGTAGTCCGTTGCGGCAATCTGCACCGCTTCCCATCTCGTATGATTGCCAAAATGGGTCATCGGGGCGTGGATGCGTCAAGACATTGTCCATTGTTCTGACTTTATGTCCCCATTGGCGCATACTGAACTCACAAAGCGGGAAGTCGTGGAAGGTATCTTTTTCGTTGCGGTAAAGCGTCTTATCCTTCTTGAGATAACCGCGGCAGAACCAACCGCCATGGAGTTTGTTTTTGAAAAAGCCGTTGCGATATGCGATGTTATAGCGATTGACATCTTGAACGGAAAGTGACGCGGCCTTTACATCCGAAGGATTTGTATCGAGATATGACCAATGAACGGTTGCGCTATAGCTGCCTCCGTCCAAAAAGATTTCACCGTTGTACCATGGAAGTGTGCGAATCCAATTTAAGGTATCCAAGCCGTCATTGCGTTCGTAGTCATAGGGCACCCAGCCTCCTTCGCTCTGTCCGCAACCGCGGCAATGCTGAAAAATAAAGGCATAACCTCTTTCGCATTTAACGCAGTTATAATTGACGAACTCCTCAAAATTTGTAGGAACATCTTCAACATAGGGATTACGGAAGAGAATCGTCGGGAACTTGTCTCCATTCGCCGGAAGCATAACGGAAAGATAGAGTCTGGTGCCGTCGGCCATCGGAATCCATCGTTCAAAATACTTGATTCCATTGATAGTTGGAAGCGTATCAATATTGATATCCATAGTTTTTCTCCTTAGTTAATCGAAAGTTGCGAACCCTGTCTGGGAGGATTTTGGCGTAGAGCCTTATAACAGTTGTCAAGAGGATAGCATCCCGAAATGCAACCCTTGCGCGGCATATTAGTGCAATCGCCAAAGGTTCTACAAATGCGTAAACGGTCAAATGGACGCCCTTCAATGTGGTCAAGGCAATAATCAGCATAAGGCAATGCCATACGACCGATTCCGGCAAAATCGCAACTCCCGTCTCTGACCGCTGCCTCAGCTGCCGATGCCGCATATTCTTGTAGACATGTAATGCCGGAAAGAACTGTCTTTATCCAAGGACAAAGTTCCTTCAAGCGCCGCGACGCTTCAATGTGCCGCGAGACATTGTAAAGTGGGTCTTCGGGCGGCTCGTAGCCATCGCACACCGGAAAATATGCAGGCCTTTGCATGTGGACATTATAGTAGGGGCTGCCAATCGTATTGCAAATCAAATCGACACCGTAATCTTTCATCATCTCAAGAAATGCGCGGGGCTCCTTGAGTTCTGGATCCATAGTCATGCCATCGCCGCTACCGCCAAAGGCGTATTTGTATTCGCCACTATTCCTATCCATCGGTTTGCCGCGTCCATCGCCGCCCTTCTCAAAGGGCTGGATGTCAAATATCGAGAAACGCATTGAAATGGGTAAATCAGGACACGCCTCCTTGATGCTCTCGGTTGTTTCGCGAGAGAAGCGCGTGCGATTCTCAAACGAACCGCCATAAATTCCAGGGCGATCGACAGCGGAGAGAAATTCATGTGCCAGATAACCATGCGCATGCTTAAAGTCAACATAATCAAAACCCGCCTCGCGTGCAATAATCGCGGCCTGAACAAAAGCCTTCCTTAGCTCGTTGATTTCACTGTCGGTAATGACGCGTGGAGTCATAAACTTACGGTCAAGGAGCGGGTGCAGATAAGCTCCGACAGGCTCAAGGACTGACGCCTTGTTGGGATGAGCAAAGCGTCCTGAATGGGTCAGCTGCAAACCTATTACAAGATCAAAGGAAGTACCAAAGCGAGCCGCATGGGCCTTGCGCATATCAGATACGATAGACTTAAGCTGAGGAAGATTCTCCTTTGAAATTAGAAGTTGTGAAGGATTGCTGCGTCCCTCGTGCGTCACAGCTCCTGCCTCTGTGCCTGCAATAAGTCTAGCACCTGAGGTCGCAAAATTAAGCCAACGACGACGCGTAAATTCAGATGGCGCTCCGCTACCCGTGCAATCCCAACCCTCCATCGGCAATATGGCCCAGCGGTTTGGAAGGGTACGACCAAAGAGCTCAATGTTTTGAGCCATTGCCGAAGACTCGCCCATTTCTGCAAGCGGCAAATTAAACCCGTTGTCGGCAATGTAGGCGCGAAGCTCCTCAGTCGACTTAAATGTTCCTGCCTTTTTATATGGATTCATCGATTATCCTTTGATAGAAAGTCCTTCCAAACAACTTCAAACCAGCCGACCTCATCAGGTACGGGACGACAAGGCTCAAAGTTATACTCAACCTCATAATTTGGAAGCAATTTTACAACCGTACACTCCTTGCGCGACTCTTGCCTCTCCGGGATAGTGCGCCATTTATCGTCAAGACGAGAATCAATCTGCTCGCCATCATTCCCGAGCGCAATAGCCCCACCTCGAGAGCCAGAACGACGCACCTGTATCAACGCGGCTGTAAGATAGACTAACGAAGATGCCGCCAATTGGCGGGTGCGCAAGGCTTCGGCGACCTCACGCGAATCTAATGACGAAAGGCCTGATGACATAATCGCGCGCAAATCATCCTTGGCATCTTCAATTGCCCTTGGAAGCGCATCGGCAGAACGGGCAAAGCCACAGTATTTATCCATTCTCTCCTGAATACGCAAACGGATTTCACGCCAATTAGCCGTAGGCAACTTCTGACACTCCGCCTTTAGTGACTCCTCAGCACCCCTTGCGAAATTGAAATCATCCGATGAAAGCCTCGATGGAGCGGCGCGCCTTGCAATCATCTCAGCCGCACGCCATGCACCCACCTGCCCTGCGTTAAGTGCCGAGCCGCCGGGTCTGGTAACACCGTGAGAGCCGTTAACCTCGCCGATTGGGTAAAGAGAGTCAATATTTGTTGACCGCCACCAGATATCTCCCGCAAGTCCGCCATTATTGTGCTGAGCGCAAACTGCAATCTCCAAAGGCTCGGTTTCAAGATCAATTCCGTGATCGCGATAAAGCTCGACGGCCTTAGGGTTCATCGCCATCAAACGCTCAAAAGGCGTAAACTGCAGAGCATTGCTCTTTTCAAGATATTCACGCGCCTCACCGGAAAGCTTTTCAGGAAAATCCTCTTGCGAATTTGGAGTGCGGTAATCCAGAAAGACACGCCTGTTACGCTCGACAGATTCAATATACACCAAGATGTCAATCAACGAGGAGCCGTGGATATTCCCTGCCGAGAATGGCCATTGATACCCCTTGAGAAAAATTGCATTCCATGCAGCAGGGTCAGATCCAAAAAAATCACGGACAAAGAAATGCCTCTCGCCTGACTCGTCTACCGAATAAATTTCGGGAATCACCTGCATATAACTGCCGGATACATTCCAACGGAATTTTACGGACGCCATGCCAAATTGCGATTCTGCCAAATTACGCGCCTCGGCACCCTCCAGCAAGGCAAGACCGATTCCCCCGGTATGACAGCCAGGATAGACGCTACGGCCGTAAAGCCCGCCTGGTCCGCCAGTTGCAAAGATAACCTTTTCAGCCAAAACAACCTCAAATGTCGGCTCGTCACAATCGGTTCTGACAAAAATAGCGCCTATCGCCCTACCCTTATTGACCAAGAGCTTAACAGCGACAAGCTCCTCCTTTATGCTAACACCTAGTCTTTGAGCCTCACGAATAAGCTGCCTACACATATCGCGAGAAGTGTATGGCCCTGCGCTGGTGGCACGAGAGCGTAAATCATGGTCAGTCTTATACCCTACAAAGCGCCCGAATTCATCATGGGGGAAAGCCACCCCAAGTGAAACGAGATTTGAAAATGCAACTGCTGAAAGGGAAGCCTCTACAAGCGCAATATCACCATGAACCGCACCTCCTGCAAAAAGGTCATGCGCCATATCAACGACAGAATCGGCCTTTGATCCATCCAACGAAAGCTTATAATAGGTCTGCTTGTCGCTTCCAGTATTTATGGAAGTCCCCATATCAAGACCCTCGGTACAGACCAAAGGATCTTCACCGATTGATTTGAGGCGCACAGCGGCGGCAAGTCCTGCTGCTCCACTGCCAATAATAAGAATTTTAACGCATTCAGCCATACCTTTTAGTATAGCATAATGTCGCCATTACTAAATCCAATTTCTAATAAAGCACCTTTCACCATGCTATACTGCAGTCGGTGACATTATTGCAAAACTGAGACACCTTCGACGATTCGCAAAATGAGATTACGGTGCGGAACGGTTTTCAACAATATCGATTTTGCAAAAACATTAAGCGTAACAGACTTTTATTTAGCGTTTTTTTTGCTTTGCCTGACGATACTTTTGTGATATACTCATTCTAACAATATTTCGGGGTGCTGCCAGACATGGTGTCTGGGTGCTGAGAACAAACCCGCTAACCTGAACAGGATAATACCTGCGGAGGAAATACAGATGAACATGGAAGAGAAAATCTCCGGCGCTATTGTGCGGAGTTACTTCAAGAAGCTTGAAAATAATCTTGCCGTTGATGTCGCCATTGTTGGCGCCGGGCCGTCGGGTTTAGTTGCGGCGCGGGATTTAGCAGATGCCGGATGCAAGGTTGCCGTTTTTGAATCAAAGCTTGCACCGGGAGGTGGCACTTGGGGTGGCGGCATGTTAATGAACGAAGTCGTTGTTCAAAATGACGGAGCGGCTATACTCCACGAGTTTGGAATAACAACGATTCCTGTTGATGAAGAATATCACACCGTTGACTCCGTTGAAATGGCATCGGGTCTAATCTTTGGTGCACGCAAAGCTGGAGCTACAATCTTTAATGCCGTCAAAGTTGAAGACATCGTCATTCACAACGGTACCGTTTGCGGAGTCGTCATAAACTCAAATCCCGTCGCATATATGGGGCTTCATGTAGATCCAATCGTCATCACAGCAAAGGCAGTTCTTGATGGAACAGGCCACCCAAGCGAAATAGTAAACAAGCTTGTCAACAAGGCCGGTCTTAAAATCGACACCCCAACCGGTGGAATTCTTGGCGAAAAACCGATGTGGATGGAGGACGGCGAACGCACAACAGTTGAAAATACAAAGCGCCTTTATCCTGGACTTTATGCCAGTGGCATGGCTGCCAATAATGTCCAGGGCGGTTTTCGTATGGGGCCGATTTTCGGCGGTATGTTTAAGAGTGGGCGCAAGATTGCAAAGATTATCCTAAAGGATATCGTGAAATGAACGACTTCGGCTTTTACCTCGTTATGACGAATCCCGTCGTCGGATATGTTAAATGTGCTGAAGCCGCGGTCAGAGCGGGTGTTAAAATGATACAGCTTCGCATGAAGCATGCTTCGCGAAAAGAAATTATACGGGAAGCGCGCGAGGTTAAACTTGTAACCGCTGGGACTGATTCACTCTTCATTGTAAATGACGACCCGTCAATAGCAGCCGAAGTCGGAGCTGATGGCGTCCATATCGGTCAAGATGATATCACGCCGGAAGAGATTAGAATTCATTACCCCGAGTTAAAAATGGTAGGCCTCTCCACACACAACCTCAAGCAGGTCATTGCCTCAGCCAATGCACCCGTAGACTATATTGGAGTTGGTCCTGTCTACGCAACGCCGACAAAGGACATTCCCGACCCTACTCTTGGCCTTAACACCATGAAGGAAATGATTGCGACCGCCAATCATCCGGCAGTCGCCATCGGAGGCATTGACAAGAACCGTCTGCCTAGTGTTCTGTCATCAGGCGCAAAAAATTTTGCTGTAGTTAGAGCCGTTTGTCAAAGCGTAGACCCTTACGCTGAAATTCGATCTCTTATGGATTGTGCAGCAAAATGCCAACAGGCATCATAATAAACTTGCACATCAGAACGCAAACTTATTTCGCTCTGCAATCTCTGCCTATATTTTAACCTAAAAAATGGAGAAGAGCCACGGTTATCAAAAAGAGAAAAACCGTACTCATAAGCACCGCATCGGTTAAAAGCGTGCGCTCCGGTCTCTCTCCCTCGCTGCAAACATAAACTAAATGTATGTAGCGGAAGATACCAAAAATGACAAATGGGATTGTGAGTCCCATTAGTGGAGTGCCAAACCGTTCTATTGTGTCAGGTGACAGCGTATATAGTGAATATGATACAACCGTCGCTGAAGCTGAAATTGAGATAAGCTGATTTAGTAGTGGAACATTATATCGCCTTAATGTCGCACGCTGCTCATCTTCAGACTTGGTAACCTTTTCCTGCCTTCGCTTGCATAATGCCAAAAAAAGCGCGAGAAGAAATGTACAAAGGAGAAGCCATGGTGAGATTCGCACGCCTAACACTACGGCACCTGCCATAGCCCTTATAACAAATCCAACAGCAATTACAAAGACATCAAGCATTGCGATATGCTTTAACCACAATGTGTAAAAGCTCTGCATTATTAGATAAATGGCGACAACGACCGCCATACTTTTTGAAAGCAGCAATGCCCCTATGAACGCGACCCCTGCAAGCACCGCTGCCAGCGCTTTGGCCGTGCGGGAAGAAATCTCGCCAGCAGCAATCGGGCGAAGGCGTTTTACAGGATGAAGCCTATCAGCCGCAACATCACAAAGATCATTGAAGACATAGACTCCGCTTGACGCCAAACAGAAGACGGCAAAAGCGCCTAAAGCGCGCAATGCAGGGATATAACACAAAGCCTCAAGCCCTTGACTTGGATCTAAATAGGCAAAAAAGAGAGCTGCCAGCACAACCCCGTTTTTTGTCCACTGTTCGGGACGCATTACTCGCAGCCATGCTGGCAGAGTGGAATACGCTATGAGCCCCATTTTGCCTCCTATGGGCGGGTCTTAACCGCAGGGCTTCTGCGGAACCAGTGGGAAGCTGCTAGCTTCCAGACCTTGAAAAATGCCTCAATGGCAATGTTTTTGCTCATTTTAGAGGTGCCTGCCTGACGATCCAGGAAGGTAATCGGAATCTCGACAATTTTGAAGCCCTTCATCCACGCATTGTGCGACATTTCAATCTGGAATGAATAGCCGCTGGATGTAATCTTGTCAAAATCAATAGCCTCGAGAACCTCTCTGCGGAAGCACTTGAACCCGCCAGTGGGATCCATTATCGGCATACCTGTTATGGCTCTGACATAGACACCGGCAAAGGTGCTAATCAATAGGCGACTTAACGGCCAATTCGTAACGCGGATGCCGCCGATATAGCGTGAACCTAAAACCAAATCCGCATCTTCTGCGGCAGCGATAAAGTTAGGCAACTCCTTGGGATCGTGAGAAAAATCTGCATCCATCTCAAAGATTCGGTCAAAGCCGTGCTCCAATGCCCATTTGAAGCCTGCAATATATGCCCGTCCTAATCCATCCTTCGTTTCGCGGTGAAGGACATGGATGCGCTGATTTTCAGCTGCGAAGGCATCGCATATTGCACCTGTGCCATCTGGAGAATTATCATCGACAAAGAGGACTTCGCCATTAGGCAAATTATCAAGGACAGCCTGCCCAATTGCACGGGCATTATCCTTTTCGTTATAGGTAGGAATGATAACGATAGGCTTTGCCATGATAAGATAATCCTTTCTCCTATGCTAAACGAGATGCATCGGAATAATGCGGCGGATAAGCTCTTCCTTGGTAAGAGCCTTTGCGGCATCTAAAGTAAGTGCATCCTCAATATTAAACTTTCCGCATTGCGTACGGCGAAGCGACTTCATGCAAGCGCCGCACCCCAAGGCCTGTCCGACATCATGACAAAGAGTACGGATATAGGTTCCCTTGCCGCAAAGGACCTCAAAGGTTGCAATCGGCGCTTCGTATGCGGGAATCTTAAAATTATAAACATGGACGAGACGGGGCTCACGCTCGACGGTCTCTCCCTTTCTTGCCAACTTATAGAGCGGCACGCCGTTACGCTTTAGCGCAGACGCCATTGGAGGCACTTGATAGATGTCACCCGTAAGTTTAGAGGCTTCCTGAATAATGCGCTCATGCGAGACAAGATCATAAGGAAGCTCTGAGACAATTTCACCCTCTAAATCCTGAGAATCGGTTTCTGTCCCGATAAGCATCTCACCGATGTACTTCTTATCACATCCCATGACTTGATTGGAAAGCGAAGTCCCCTTGCCAATCAAAATCAGCAAAAGTCCCGTTGCGCCAGGATCCAAAGTACCGCCATGGCCGACCTTTTGAAAACCAAATTTACGCCTTATATCACCAACGATATCATGCGACGAAGGACCTGCCGGCTTGTCGATAAGAAGCAAACCGTCCTCTTGCGACGGCGCACGCGGAGGTGCCTTAAATTGAGAATATTGCCTGAAATTAATCATGAGAAATTGCAAAAGGTCTTATTCGCCATCCTCGGGGAATGGCAAATCGTCCTCGCCCGCTGGAATTTCTCCGGAAGATTCCATCTTGGAGAGAACATCAAGGACATGATCTCCGCGCTCAATTGATTCATCTAGCTCAAATCTGAGAACCGGAGTATACTTAATCTTGATATTGCGGTTGATTTGACGCTGAAAATCATTGCGCTTTGAACGGAACAAAGAGACTATGTGGGCGCGCTCCTTCTCGTGACCAAAGATGGAAATCAAGACTACCGCATTTCGCAAATTGCTGGAAACATCAACCTTAGTCACTGTCACCGATGCGATATCGACCCCCGTCCCCGACATGATATGGGGAATCGCCTCGGCAATCTCGCGACGCACGAGGCTATTCACTCTTTCTAAACGATCAACACCCATTTTGCACTCCTAGAGTGTACGCTCCAACTCTTCCATTGCATAGCACTCGATAACATCACCCTCGACGAAATCTTCAAAGTCAACGAAGCTTACGCCGAATTCCTGCATATCGCGAACCTCTGCAACTTCGTCCTTGAAGTGCTTGAGAGAGGAAATCTTACCCTCGAAGAGAACCTCACGCAATCTCTTGATGCGAACCAAGGCATCCTTGCGGACAACGCCATCAAGGAGCTGAGAACCAGCCACCTTACCAAGCTTACCGATATCAAAGATTTGGCGAATCTGGGCATGACCCTTGACAACCTCTTTGTATTCAGGATCAAGGCGATCAAGCATTGATTGCTTGACAAAATCAAAGAGCTCGTAGATGATACGGAATGTATTTATGCGGACACCGTCATGTGTTGCTATCGCATTGACGCCGGACTCGATATTGACCTGGAAGCCGACAATCATAGCATGACCTGCGGCCGCACGCTGAACATCGGCTGCGGTAACATTGCCAACCGAGCTTCCGAGAATTTCAAGAGAAATCTTCTCAGAGCGCAAATCACGCAAGGTATCGATGATAGCCTCGACTGTGCCTTGAGTATCGGCCTTGATGATGACTGAAAGCTGCTTCTTCTCGCGCTCGCCAAGGCGATCGAGAAGCGAATCTATGTTGACGGCCTTCTGCGCAGCCTGAAGCTCGGTCGCCTTGCGCTCCATGGCGAACTTCTCCGCCAACTCGCGAGCACGCTTCTCATTAACCATTACGCGGAATTCCGCACCTGCCTCCGGCACACCGCTGAGGCCCATAACGCGAACGGCATGGGCCGGGCCGACAGACTTGATTTGCTTGCCGCGATCATCGATAAGGGCGCGCAGACGACCATAATGCTCATCGATAAGAACGACATCGCCTACATTGAGCGTACCAGATGCAACAAGAAGTGTTGCCGTTGGGCCGATACCGCGCTCCATCTGCGCCTCGATGATATAACCATCGGCACGACGGTTTGGATTGGCCTGAAGCTCAAGCACATCAGCCTGAAGAAGAATCATCTCAAGAAGGTTGTCCATGCCGGCGCCTGTGTGAGCGGAGACCTCGCAGCAAACGATATCACCGCCCCAGTCCTCTGGGGTAAGGCCTTCAATCTGGAGCTGCTGACGGACGCGATCTGGCTTAGCGGCAGGAAGGTCGCATTTATTGATGGCAACCATCATCTGGACATTTGCCTGACGGCACTGCTTGATAACCTCGCGAGTCTGCGGCATAATACCGTCATCCGCGGCAACTACAATGACTGCGATATCGGTCAAGCGGGCACCGCGAGCACGCATTGCGGAGAATGCGGCATGGCCTGGGGTGTCCAAAAAGGTGATCTGGCGATCGTTAACCTCAACCGAGTAGGCACCGATATGCTGAGTAATGCCACCAGCCTCACCTGCTGCGACTTTGGTCTTGCGCAAGTAGTCAAGCAATGAAGTCTTACCATGGTCAACATGGCCCAAGAAGGTTACGACAGGAGGACGAGGCTTCATATCCTCCGGCTTATCCTCTGGAATCTCGTCATCTTCATCAAGCTTGCGGATTTCAGGCTTACGCTCCGTTGAGCGGCGTGCCCTTTCAAGCTCGACGCGGAAACCGTATTTATCGGCAATCTTGCCGGCCATTTCAAGGTCAACACGCTGATTGATAGACACAAGAACCTTTTGCTGCATCAAATCGGCAATAAGGCGATTGGGGCGGATGTTCATCATCTCCGCAAGTTCGCGAATAAGCGTTGGACCACGGAGTGTTAGCACATTATCTCCCGCAATTGGGGCATTGGCTGCAGGGGGTGGAGGAACGGCAACGGGAGCTTTAGCCTTCTGCTGCTGGCCATTTTGGTTTTTGTTCATTGGTTGCTGGCCTCGCTGATTCTTACCCTGCGGCTGCGGACCGCGCGCTTGCTGCTGCTGAGGCAACGGACGCGCATTGGCACCGGGCCGGGTCGGGAAAACTGATTGAACATTGGGACGGGTCGGGAACGGCGACTGCGCACCGGGCCGGGTCGGGAATACCGATTGAGCGCCAGGGCGAGTCGGGAAAACTGATTGGGCGTTGGGACGGGTCGGGAACGGCGACTGCCCCTGATTGTTAGGACGGCCTCCCTGCTGTTGAGCGCCCTGACGGCCATTTTGGTTTTGATGCTGATTGCCAAAACGCCCGCCTTGCTGTTGCTGAGGCTGCTTGCCATTCGCATTAGCGCCAGAGCGTTGCTGTGGCTGTTGATTGCGTTGGTTCGAAGCGCCATGCTGACCATGAGAAGATCGTGAACGAGAATCGCGGTCATTTTCCTCGCGGCCATCACGATGATGCTTTCTCGTTTGCTGCTGTTGAGAACGGCGACCGCCAAAATAATCGCGTTGGCGATCGTCATCGTCATAATAGTCATCCTCATAGCGACTACCGCGGCGATCATCATCATCGTCATCGTCGTCATCTTGAACCGCAGGGTGGAAAACAACCCTCGGGCTGTCACCTTGAGGAGCGCCGCTCATTTGGCCAAAGCCGCCAAAATCGATTGAAATCGGCTTCTCCTCCTTAGCCTCTGGAGCCGGCTTCTCAACCGCCTTCGCCGGCTTGGCTTCAGGCTTCTTCTCCTCCTGAACAGGGGTGGGCTTAACCTCGGCCTGAGGCTTCGGTGCCGGCTCGGCAGCCTTAACCTCAACCTTAGGCTCAACCTCAACCTTAGGTTGTGGAACGGGCTTCTTTTCCTCTTGAATAGGCGCAGGTGCAGGTGCGGCAGCTTCTACTACTGGAGCGGGTGCAGGAGCAGGAACCGGCTCATCAACCTTCTTTGGAGCAGCCTTAGGAGCCATTGGAGCAAGAGGCGTGAATGGACGGAGCCCGCCTCTGTGAGATTTGTGGCTGGCCAGCGCGCGTGAGCGTGCATCAGCCAGACGATCACGATTCTCCTTGGCAGTAACAGCCTTAAGTGGAGTGCCGACAACTCGAGGAGGAGCGACCGGAGCCTCTGGCTCAATCACTTTCGGTTTAGGAGCCGGAGCTGGCTCTTTAGGGGCCTCTGCCTTAGAAGAAGCCTTGCCAGTTACAATAGCGACAAGGTCACGAGCTTGAGTATCTGAAAGGGAGGTAAAATTACCAGCCTTCTCCATACCCATCTTTTTAGCGGCCTTGGTGATTTCACCGGCACTTACGCCGATCTGCTTTGCCAATTCAAATATTTTCATGGATACCTTAAGTAAACTTCAAAAAAAGATCTCTTGCCGAGTTGACACTTCCAAACTATCTTGATGTGCCCTCGGTTGCCGCTATCGCCTTTGCGACGATTGTCGATGCTGTGGCATAGTCTAGGCCTGTCGCATCGGCTACCGCCTCCGCGCCCTCCTCAACGATACCGTCCAAGGAGGTAAAGCCTGACTGAGCTAAAAGCTTTGCGTCCTCTGAATCAATACCGCCGCTGACCAGCTCTGCAGCCGCTCTTTCAAGCTTAGCCTCAAAAGACAACTCAGAGTCCCGCTTGGTTATATTGATGCTACAGCCGACGAGCTTTGTCGCCAAACGGACATTCTGCCCGTTACGGCCGATAGCCAACGACAACTGATCATCTGAAACGATTGCAGAAATCTTACGGGAATCGTTAGGATCGACAGTGACCGACAAAAGCTTTGCGGGAGAAAGTGCCTCAATTGCATATTGACACGGATCTTCCTTCCAACGGACAATATCGATCTTCTCGCCTCCAAGCTCGCTAACGATAGTACGAACGCGAACGCCTCTAACACCTACGCAAGCGCCGACAGGGTCGACATTGGGATCAAAGGAGCGGACAGAAATCTTGGAACGCGACCCCGGATCACGGGCAACTCCCATAATCTCAACGGTGCCATCGTTAATCTCCGAAACTTCAGTTACAAAGAGCTGACGCAAGAATGAAGAGCTGGCACGGGAAAGGATAACCGGCGGCGCACTTGACTGGACAGATTCAGCAAGAGGAAGCACCTTAACGATAATCGCACGAACGGTATCGCCCTCTGTAAATCTGTCTGTAGGCAGACAATCGCGGCGCTGCATAATTGCCTCGGCATTCTCAATGGTAAGGGTAATATCTCCACGACGAGATACAGAGCGCACGGTACCCGTGATAATCTCACCTACCTTGCTGCGGTAGTTGTCGATCACAAAGGTACGCTCAGCCTCGCGAAGCTTATTAAGAATCTGCTGACGGGCATTCTGAATCCCGATACGACCGAGACTGGACGCCGGGATTTCAACCTCAAACGACATGCCGGTCACAATGTCAGGACGAGCCTTTCGCGCCTTTTCAAGAGGAAGATATGCGGCACCAAGCTCCGTATCGCTCGCAACATATCGGCGGAATGCCTTGACGCTGAGCTTCTTGCGGTCAATCTCAACGCGAATGCAACCGACGCACCGATACTCTTTACCAAAGACCTGCTCAAGAGCCGACTCAATTGCACGAATAATCAACTCGCGATTCACACCACGGTCACGCTCATAAAAATTAACTATCGCCTGAAGATCGTTATCCATACTTCCTCCATTGGGCCTCCCCCGCCGTTTTCACGGGAGAAGGCTCTTCCGTTGTCAACCAGAACAAAAAGAACAAATAAGGCTAATTAGCGGTCAAAGCCGCTAGATGCCGAGAATTGGCGCAGCAGCCTTAAGCCACGCCTCGGCCATAAGTACATGTCCTGCAGTAGTAGGATGCACGCCGTCACGCAACCAATATGCGGGAGGTGCAGACTTCAAAGCGTCATCCAACACCTCTTGGAATGGGACAAATGCCGTATCAAACTCTTTAGCGAGCTTACGGACGATAACGCGACGGGCATCGACATCCTCACGCCAAGCGTCAGCGGCGGCCCAATTTTCTCCGGCCTTGTATCCCTCGCCGGCCTGAGAATCTGAAAACATAAAAGGCTCGCAAAGGATTAGACGAACATCGGGGCGAACCTTAAGCGTCCACTTAAGAAGCTCCCTATAGATCATCTCATAACGATCAAGCTCGACACCGTTATTATTATTAAACTCATGCCAAGTTTCGTTAATACCAATAAGAATACTGATAACATCAGGCTCAAGATTCAAGCCATGAACCTTCCAACGCTGATACAAATCAACGACACGATTGCCGCTGATGCCACGATTGATGACGGTAAAATTCTTCTGAGGGTACTCAGCTAAAATCTTACCTGCAACAAATAAAGGATAACCGCAACCGAGACTCTCACCGCCTAGCGTAGTGCGAGCCGCATCCGTTATAGAATCACCTTGGAACAAAATCTTCATTTTAAGACTCCTAAAATACATTCTCTATTAAATCAAAATATAGAAAAAAAAGCAAGCGGTAACTGCGAGACCTCATTTATTCCAAAATAGCTATTGGAATTTGAATTTGGTCATTGGCAACATTTAACAAAAGTGGTATTATACTTATAAAAATCGGCTATTGACCTATTCAACCAACCCGATCAGATTTTACAACCTATGGCAAGCACAAAAAAAGATGTTGAAATCAAAGTAGCTGAAATCAAGCTCAATAACATAAAGACACTTCAAAGGACAGGGGTGCGAATCCTCGAGTCAAGGCTTATATATCCTAGACCGACGGTAGCCCAAAAGGCAACATCGATTTCACTTCAGTTCAATGACGGGTCGTGGACATCCAACGGCAAAAGTTGGACTGAAAGCGTTCTCTTTAAGGAATCGATTCAAGGAGATACCGGACTTGAAATAACACTTAGCGATATCGTCTCCGACAAAAGCATTGACGAAGCCCTCACCTCTGGAGCGGCCGCATTTGTAAAAGTTATGGGTCAACTGGCAAGCGAAGCCTTTGGAGAACGCTACCTTGGCCCATTCGCCGACATTCCTGCGTCCGTCATATCAAAAGCCCTAACTGGTAAAGCACAAATAAAAATTATCGCAACCGCTATTCAAGACATACCGTCATTGCAGATAGCCAACCTCAGAGCCGGCGACATATCAATAATTGAGGCACCGCTGCTTGCAAAGTCAGCGATAACAACAACAACCAATCGACAAACTCGTAGCGCAGGCGGGAGATCAACCAGCAAAACCTTGGCGGCAAAAGGCAGTGAAATTGGAACTGTCAAATTTCAAATTCGGGCAATTTAACGCACCCTTTAAATAACACCAATTCAAAAAGGAGTAAAAGATGAGAAAGTATTTCAATGCACAGATACTTGAAGCTGAGACAAAACATGCTAAGCAAATAGAAGAGATTGCGCAACGCATTATCCGCGAAGCAAACGCCGCAAGGATTGTTTTAATTGGAGGTCCCTCATCTGCCGGTAAAACAACCTTTGCCAAGCGCCTCACATACCACCTCACAAACGATGGCATATCTCCTCTCGTCATCTCTACCGATGACTATTTCGTAGGTGACGAAAAAAATCCGCGAGATGAAAATGGCAATCTTGACTATGAGCATATAAGGGCTATGGATCTTGAAAAGCTCAATGAGGATTTACTGAATCTACTTGACGGCAAAACCGTAACAGTGCCGCGCTTTGACTTTGAGCGCCACGCGCCTGCTGAAATAGGGCATCAGGAACACCTTGACGACGGCGGAGTAATAATAATTGAAGGACTTCACAGCTTAAATCCGGAGCTCACCCCGCGCATACCGATGGACTCCAAATTCCTGATATTGGTTGACACCATCTCCTCTCCGTTTAACGAACTTGAAGGTGCCGCAACCGGTGATGGAAGACTGATACGACGAATCATACGCGACAGCAAATACCGAGGCCGCAGACCAACCGACACAATCAGACTGTGGGAATCTGTTCGAGCGGGAGAGATCCGCTGGATACAGCCATTTGAGAAGAATGCAGAATATGTCTTTGACACCACCCTCCCGTACGAGCCTGGCGTCTTAAAGTTCTACGCCGCCTCGCTCTTAAAAGCCATCGCCTCCGATGACCCGTCCTACGCAAAAGCTCAGCAGCTTCTCTCGCTGTTAGATGAGTTTACCGAAGCTCCCGAGGATGGTATTCCTAGATTCTCAATTCTCCGCGAATATATCGGCGGAAGCTGTATAGAGTACTAAACCTCAAAGCCTGTTGACAAAACAGCGCTAAGGGCCAGGATTCCTAAACTTCAAAGAAATTGATTCTGCCTTACCGCCGACCAATGCGACCTTAAGGTTGTTTGCATTTGGTATAGTGCCAAAGAAAACAGCCCTGCGCACACCCGGTAAAACACCAGATGACGCTATAATTTTACCGTTGTTGTCGACCAGATTTATCTTGATGATACTCTTCGGCATATCTGAAACGACATTTTCAATCAATGCCATAGCCATTAGATTTGTTTGAGTTTCAGGATTGTCGACATTCTTTCCGCGTCCCCATGCCGCGGCGCGGCGCATTGTATCGTCAAGTCCATAAACGCCTAACTGAAGACGCCCTTCCGAAAACTGCTCAATTAAGACATCTGGGATAACATCGGTAAAATAACGCTCCATCTTTTCAGTATTCAATCTTGTAAAAATCATTGATGCGACACGATCAAAACCTCGTCCTAAAGGAAGGGCAAATTGTACATTTTGATCATGCCAGGAAGCAAATGGATATCTCAAAAACGAATCATGGCAAATAATCACATATCTATTCGTTCCTGGCTGGCGAACAAAAATCGGATTGCGTCTATATACAACATTCTTTGCCGAAATTCTTAAAGGGCGCCAATCCTCAACCTTAGTGCCGGGATTTGAAATGACAAGCCTCCTGTCTTCTTTTTCCCAGCACCCGGGAGCGCGTCCTTCTAGAACATCAGCTGGTACTGGTGAATTGTAAAATGGAAAATCAGGAAGATCGGGGAACCATAAATCGCGCATACGACCTAGCAAATCCCTATAGATACAATAACACCCATAGGCATTTTCATGCTTATCCTCCTTGTAGTATACCTCATGTCCTAAAGCAACCTCATGTTGTAAAGACTCAAGCATAAAAAATACATTTGTACATACTGGTGATTCTTTTAAGGCCTCTCTCAAATCCTCTCTGAATGATTCACGCCTATGCGATGCTATCATTGGCAGAATTTTTTCAGAATGGACATGAATCTTCATTGGTGTAAAGACCTGTAAGAAACGAGAACCGTGAGCTTCAGCCCAAGCGACACGACCTTCAAAAAGCGTCACCCAATCGGCAATTGTTTGTTTATCCATTCGGATAATACCCATATAATCCTCTACTTCAGGCCATTTATACAAACCGGCGAAGTCCTCCTCTGCTCCGGGCTGGGCTCTGTCAGCAGGGTCAATTCTTCCAAAAATCCATCCGTCCTTCCCGGGAACACTGTTCCGTGCAGGACTTTTCAGCCAATTAAAATGCAAATACTTGTAGCAGGAAATTATCTCATATCGCCAAGCAAAATTGTCGTTATACCATCTTTCAGTGGCTCTTCCCCACTCCTTTGCAGGCAAAGCTTGATAATTAGGTTTTGGCTCCAAAGCCCTATTTTCAACAAATGCACTATCTGAAAAATCTGGCCAGCCGATAAGTTTTGCCGAAAACTTAAAACAAATTCCAGAAATGAGAATTAAAACCCAAACTACCGTAAAAAAGAGATCAACTTTAGCTAGCTTCTTCATCTGCGGCACCTCTAAAATCTAAAATAAATAAACGGATTATATGAGCCACCTGCTATGAAAAGTATGGCAAGAGCCGCCAAAATCGTGATTATAAACCAAACGGCAAAATTGCACAAAGGATGAAGCGAACCGTCATCGCGGGTCAAAAGCCTTCTAAAAAATGGAACTACAGGATACGCAAAAATAATACCAACGGCCATAGTGATTAAAAACTTTGGCGCGGCATCTACATATAACAGCATAGTTTCACGCCCAGGCTCTGCAAGGCCAAAAAGTGACGCGAAAATCGTTTTTGCTGAAATAAAAGTTTCTGATCGGAAGAGAACCCATCCCGTTACAAAAACCGCAATTGTATATATATGACCTATAAGCCAAATTCCACAAGTTTTTTTCTCATTTCGCGACTTACTATTGCTCAAACCCGTAAAGAAACGCTCAAGCATCAAAAAAAGACCATGCCAAAGCCCCCAGACAACAAACATAATACTGGCTCCGTGCCAGAGACCGCATAGTGCAAATACTATAAGACTATTCACGCAAGTCCTAAAAAGGCCCTTTCGGTTACCTCCAAGCGGTATATAGAGATAATCACGAAACCAAGTTGAAAGAGAGATATGCCATCTTCTCCAGAATTCTCTGACTGAAGAAGAACAATATGGATGCCTAAAGTTCTCGAGAAAATCAAACCCTAGCATCCTGCCAATACCGATTGCCATATCGGAATAACCTGAAAAATCGTAATAGATTTGCAAAGTATATGCACCCACAGCAAGCCAGGCAATATCTGCTGGGAGAGCAATGCCGGCATCGGCATACTTCCATGCGGAATCGGCAAACTCGGCAACGGTATTTGCTACCACCGCCTTTTTAATCAACCCGCACAAAAAACGGCGCATACCCGAAGCAATACGCGAAGACGATGTGTCGCGATCAAGTAAATTAGCCTCAATGTCAACATAGCGAACAATAGGACCCGCAACAAGCTGCGGGAACATCGTTATGTAGCACGCAAAATTCAAAATTCCACGCGACGGCCTTACATCCCCGCGATATACATCAATAACATAACTCATCGCCTGAAAGGTATAAAAGCTGATACCCAAAGGAAGCGCAATCTCAGGAACCGGGATAGAAATCCCAGGAATCAAATTCAAAGATGAAACGACAAATCCCGCATACTTAAACCACCCAAGAAAAATAAGATTTCCGGCAACAGAAAATCCTAAAATCCATCTTCTGAACTTGCAGCTTTGTGAAATTATGCGAGCAAAAATATCATTAAAAACAATACTAAAGCAAAGCCAAGCAACACCAAGTCCTTCACCCCAAAAATAAAAACAAAGGCTGTAAAGAAGCAACACTGCATTGATTATCCGCCAAGGCTCCACTTTAAACAAGTGAAAAAACCTCTCAAGCGTCCAACAGGAAAGCAATACGATCGGTAGAAAAACAGTAACAAAAAATGGTGTACTAAAAATCATATACGATAAAATACGCTATTGCTGAAAGATAAAAATGCGGTGGGAGTTAACTCCCACCGCAACTGTAAACAAGCCCTACATTAAAGCATATTGGGCGATAAAGAGAACTGTGAGAATATACATAATCCAATGGATACGCTTGGTATTGCCGGCTAAAAGATTAATAAGCGTGTAAGAAATAACGCCGAACATAATACCTTCAGAGATTGAATAGGTAAATGGCATGGCGGCAATGGCAAGAAATGCCGGAATCGCCTCTCCCGCGTCCTTCCATTCAATATCAGCACAAGATGAAAGCATCATATAGCCGACGATAATCAATGCTGGAGCCGTTGCAAAACCTGGAATTGCAAGGAAAATCGGAGCAAAGAGAATCGCCAAAGCAAAGAGAATCGCAGAAACAACGGCAGTAAGACCCGTGCGACCGCCAGCCATGACACCAGATGCCGACTCTACATAGGTTGTTGTGGTGGAGGTGCCGAAGACAGCACCAACCGATGTAGCAATCGAGTCGGCGCAAAGAGCACCAGAGATACGAGGAAGCCTTCCCTTGTCATCAAGGAACTTACCCTTCATTGATACACCGATAAGTGTTCCCAAGGTATCAAAAAGGTCGACAAAGAAAAATGCAAACATCACGACAAAGAAGTCCAAGGTCTTAATAAGAGACCACCCGCTACCGACAACCTCATTATTGACAGTATGAGTCCATAACTCGGGATTAAACAAAGCGCCGCAGGTTGAACCAAACTCTTGGAAGGTCTTTGAGATATCACCAGTTGAGAAACTTGGATATGTGGAGAAGAAACCCTTTGATGGATCTGGCACAAAGATGCCGCAACACTCACAAACCATACCAAGAATCCATGTTGCAAGAATACCTAAAAGGATTGCTCCTTTAATATTCTTGACCAGCATAAAGCCGGTAATGATCGTACCTGCCAATGCAAGAACGGCGGTAATTCCATGGGTGTGGAAATCAACATTCTTAAAGCTCACCAGTGAAACAAGCGTTGCATCGTTGTTTACAACAATCTTTGCAGTCTGAAGAGCGATAAAACAGATGAAAAGACCTATACCTGCTGCGACTGCGCGCTTTAGCGAAAGAGGAATAGAATTGAAAATTCCCTCGCGCACAGGTGTAAGAGAGAGAGCCAAAAAGACCAATCCCTCAACAAAAACTGCAAAAAGGGCAAACTGCCAACTATAGCCCATACCCAAAACAACGCCGAAGGTCAAGAACGCATTGAGACCCATGCCTGGAGCCAAGACGAATGGATAATTCGACATAAGTGCCATCAGAAGAGTACCTACTACGGCAGCCAGTGCCGTCGCTACAAAAACTCCACCGCGTGGAATACCGGCAATAGAGAGAATATTCGGGTTTACCGCAAGGATATACGCCATCGTCATAAATGTCGTAATACCGGCAATAATCTCCGTGCGGACATTAGTCCCTGACTTGTTCAGTTTAAACAATCTTTCCAGCATGATTTACTCCTATTAGGGTTGGTTGATAAAAGACATCCCCGGAAGGGACGGCAAATTAAAAATCACTTTCAAAAAGGGAGAGACAGGCCTCACCCAGCTCAACAGTATTCGTTGCAATATCAGATCCCGTCTGATACGCCTGAATACCCCTTCGGTTTGTATGAACAAAGTAATAAGGGAAGCATGATGACGAAATATCCAAGCGAAGCCGATCTCCCTCCTCAATCACAAACGAATGGACAGGGAACTTAAAGTCAAGCTCTACAAAAGAACCCGCTGTATAATCGGGATGCTCATAGCAAAGTGTCCGAATATCATCGCGAAGACTCCAAGTCTTGTCGCCCTTAATGATGGATAGCCTGACATAGAAACAAGTATCGGGACAGTTAGATTTAACTCTTAACTTAACCGTTCCCTCACCCTCCATCAAATGACGGCCCTTAATCGGCTCTCCGATAAAGCTCTTAATGTCATAACGCGAATTTGGAGGATCCTGCAACTGCATACCTCCAAAACAACTGCAAATTCCACCCTTGAAATGGGCAGGAGCGACAGGATTGTACAAATAAGACATCTCGCTCTTTTCTTCTGGCTCGGATGACAGCGTTTGATCCTTATGAAGGTAAAGATTCCACACCTTCTCACCATTGCGAATGCGGTCTGTCTTGCGCCAAGCATCTCCAAAGACGGGGAAATATGTTATACCACCAAGCTCAAAGAAGTCATTCAAAGGACGCTTGCCTCTAATATAATCAAACCACTTCAAGCCGTAATCGTAAAATGTCTCTCCCGGGAGTTTTGCATTTTCAAAATTGAGGACATTGCGACTGTCACCAAAATAAGCATGGCTATAAGGCGTAATCACCAGTGCAGACTTCTTGCGCGTCTCCTCTGGAATCTCATACCACATATCAACGACGCCTTCAGTATAAAGGTCATAGAAAGCAGTCGTCAAAAGTATTGGCGTCTTCAAATTTCGCATTGCATTGCGATAACCGATATGGCCAGACGGTAGCGTCCAATGGGGATCGTTGGGATCTTCGTGAACGACAAGCTCCTCTAAATATGGAGCTTCTTCACCAAAAATAAAGCGTGAAGCGCCGGCGAATGGCCGTGTCAAAAATGTTTCGTCGACAAAATTACGCTGAAGGGGCTCGCTCTTCTTATACATCCGAATAGTCCACGAACCAGAGAGCCCGGTTTTGTAAATACCGTGACGAAAAGCCAGATTGTATGGAACACAATCCTGAACGGCAAGCTCCGACGATTTCACGCCCTCGGGATTTGAATCAAGATACGACAAGTGAACACTTGATAGATAACTCGCCCCTTGAGGATAAATCTCGCCATTATAAAACGGCTGCTTGCGAATCCAATCCATCGTTGCCAAACCATCGGCACGCTCATAAATAAGAGGTATGAATATACCCTCGCTATCGGTTATGCCACGGCAAATTTGAGAAACTATAGCATAATCGTATGAATTCTCCTCTTCAAGCTCCTTAATTGCGTCCGCACTTGTTGAGTAATAAGGAGAACGCCTGAAAACGACAGGGAAACGCCCCTCGGCGGCAGGCTTCTTGATAACGGTAAAGAGCTTGACACCGTCAGGCATCTCCACCATTGTGGTTTCAATTACACTCATAATCAAAAAATCCAAAGATAAGTTGAATAAGAATACTAAAGGGCAACCGATGACCCCATTTTGCGAACTACCCATAGTTTAACAAAGTTGAGATTTGATTGCAAAATAAAACTGCTTGCCATCAACCATTCAAAATTGCACCTTGCGATTAACCTACAAATCTGATAACATTGATTCTTCAAAGAAGGATGACAATATGAGAATCGCATTTACATTGCTTATATCTTTCATTTCTCTCACATCTTTTTCGGCAGAAAGAGTCAGGGCATTAAAACCGAAGTATACATCCAAGATGACAGTTGCTGGATATACTGGAGAATCGACTCTGACAAACTTCCCAGTCGCTGTACGAATTTCACCTAGTAAGATTGAAGGCTTTAGCTACGATCAGTGCGGCGGAGCAGCCGACATCTCATTCTCTGGTGCAGACGGTAAGACGCTCCCATACGAAATTGAGTCTTGGAATACAGGTGGTGAATCCCTTGCTTGGGTTTCAATTCCAGAGGTCACCACCAATACTCCAACAACCTTTACAATGAATTGGAAACACAGTGTGGAGCCTCAATTAAACTCCACATCTGTTTGGATAAATGCAGACTATAAAGGCGTGTGGCATATGAATGAATATGACGCCTCTGAATTAAAGCAATCAGACTCGACAGGAAATGGTTTCACCGTCAATTATAAGGCATCCAATAAAGCATCCGGCATTACAGACTCCTCGTTGACAGGAAAAACATTCTACCGGAAATTCGATAAAATCACAGCTGATGTTTGCGCGACAACACCAAACTTATCTTCCGCAATGAAGATGAATTGGGATGGATGCGTTTTATCCGGCTGGGCATATTACGCTACATACGGGGCCAGCGGTCAAAAAAACTTTTTCTGGGTAAACACCTCAAGTGGCGGCTCATATTATTGGGGGATAACCACACAATCTTATGTACTGCGCAGTAAATTCGGCACAAGTCCAGGCGAAATGCTTGGGTCTGGGCTTTCTCCCGAAAAAGGATGGTTCCATTGGGCAATTCGCATTAAAAATAAAACTTTAAGACAATATTTTCTTAATGGAGTTTTAGTGCAAGAAAAGACAATGGATGCCAAATACGCTACCTTGTCAACCACATCAGAGTGGACTTGCGGTGGTGTTACCGGCTATATCGGCGAAGTCCGCTACCAAAATGTCGCAGCCTCAGACGATTGGATTAAGGCAGAATACGACTCTCTCATAAACAAAGAGTTTATCGTCGCATCCCCTGCAGTCCGCCGTCCTGACGCTCTACAATTCATTATAAGGTAATGACCTAAGATAAAACTCCAGTTAAGGCAACTTCAAAGTAAAAGGTAATTATAATTCTAAAAAAGCCGTCACCATAGACTATACTCTACCCGCAATCCAGTGTATAAACATCAAGGATGATGCCATGTAGATAATGCACTCCCCTGCACCTAATTATCCTAAATTCGGCAGTTGGATGCTGAGAATCGCTGTTCGAGGCAATAAAATCGGGGCTTTGCTCCGTTTTTGTGTTTCACCCAATTGGTGAAAGATTTGATGTTGATTTGAGCTAATGTTTTTAATGGTGAAATGCACTTTTGGAGGTTTTAACTGCCGAATTTAGGTTAAAGACTTTTATAACAGCACTAAACCCGCTTCTCCAATCTACCCTTCACCCCGCCAATCAATCTTCTCCACCACTTCGATTTGTTCCGCACCGTAATCTCATTTTGGTATTTCTCTCTCAAAAATGCCAAAGTTGTAGCCTCTTCAACACGCTCTGGATCCAAAAAGGCATCAATCCTCGCCATCATCTGACTTGCCCCCACAACACCCTCTGAAATCTCCTTGTAAATCGCAATCGCCCTAAGTAACCTCTCCTCCCTATAACACCTATATCCATTACCACCCATACCACCGTTATATCCACTGCCACCTTTACCGCTTTTACCACCCATTTCATCTATACCACCCTTATTTACATCGCCGACCTTCTCGCCTTTACCACCCTTAAATCCCCTAAAGACCCTTGCAACCAACACCTCATCCACAATACAATTTTTGTTCCGCACAGTAATCTCATTTTCGCTATTATCATTTACAGAATCTTCAATAGATTGCGAAGTTTCATCTATAAGAACAACCTCAGCAGGCATAGGGTCATCAAGCTCAACCAGTTGCTTTAACTTTTTCGCCATAGCCTTATATCGCATTATCGTAGAATACTTTTGTAGAAGCAGCGGTATATTCTCACCAAGCCATCCTTTAATCCCCGCATTTCGACCGACAATTCTTCCATTTTGAAATCTCAATTCATTATCGACATAGCACTCTAAATCATGGATTAGACTACCGAAGTGTATCGCCGCTTCCTTTGAATCCTTACGGTGCATAAAGGCATCAAGAATAGCCTCCTTGCTAGGACAGTCACTAATCGTAGTACGGTTCAAAATACGCCTACGCTCCCTGGCTAATTCCCTACGACGGATATTCTCCTTTTCATAGTACTTAGGACGGATAGCCTTATGCTTAATAGTTGAAGCAGACTTACCTGTAGCCTTTATTAGCAACACAAGAGCGCAATACCTCATTGCAGGAGACGCTCCATTGCAAACGATAAAATGCGATAAAACCAAAGAAGAGAGGATATTGCCAAGCTTTGGAGACCTTGCCATTGGATTCTTCTTACCAGAAAGCTTAAAATACCTTTCTG
>JAZUMF010000045.1:0-4928 GCA_045603485.1 Kiritimatiellia bacterium
ATTTCAAAGCAAAAAATTTGACAATCGTTTTTATAAAGTGTAAAGTTGTAATATTAGGTTAAATAAATGACTTTCTCGGAATGCGTGTTCCAGGTTTTTTATGTAAACTTGATTTTACGACCTAATTAAAAATTGGCTTTACCCACACTTTTTAAGGAAGAGCCTTTTTGTTTATGTTAGAATCACTAGAGATGTGGTTTGAAGCACAGTTTTTTCAGGTCGATTCAAAAGGTGGGTTATGAAATTTTTTTCAGCGTTTTTTTTGACATTACTTTTTGCATTTGCAGTATCTGCAGAAACAATAACATTGCAAACCGCAGATGAAAAGTCTGACAAAGTGACATCCTTTAACGGTGTCGGAGGCTGGTCGGACGGCAAGGCCCCTGCCGCCGGCAATGACTATCTTGTCAATTTAGGTGCAGACGAGGGGGATTCGCTTTTCGCACCATCGGTGACCACAAATTTCGCAGGCGATTCTTTGACGATCGGCGATGCGACAAATCCCGGCCGTATGGAGATGGGCAGTAGTGTCGTAAAGTGGACAATCCCTGTTTTGAATCTTGTAAATGGAAAGATCATAGCAAGGGGTAGCCCGGGTATCAAGACAGAGATCGGCTTTTTGGGACCGAGAATCAATATTCTTTCAACTCGCGCGACCCCATTTGTCTTTGAACAGGTTGACGGTTCGGCACTTCAAATACCGACAGGCAATCTTGTCTATGGAGACCAGGATGCCTGTGTTATATTCCGTTCAGCAAAAGGCACATCTGTCTATGCCGGTTCACAAGATCAGCAAAAAGGTTTTGCAAACTATAAAGGGCAGATTATCCTGGATAACGCATTTATTTATTCAAGTAATTTCGCGCAATTTGATTCGCCGTCGAACTATGTCGACCGTTTTGTTTTGAGAAACGGCGGTGGCTTTAGAATAAGAGAAAGTCCCAAAGGAGGTTGGGGGTATTCGAGGGTTGGCGTCAAGGTTGAGTCAAGCGGAGGTACTCTTGATTTTTCAAAGGCAGGACAGGGGAGCTTCGGTCTAACTGTAAGGGGTGGTCCGTTGGTTAATAAATCTTCCCAGGCACTCGTTGTCGTGGGCATAATCAACACCACCGTTTTTACAAACCAAGGCGCTTCGACAACTACATTTGCAAAAAATTCTAAATTTACGACGCCAGTGCTTGTCGTTAATTCCGGTGTTGTGACATTTGAATCAGGTGTTGGATTCGTTGAGGGCGCAAATCCGCCTGTTAGAGTTACAGCTGAAGTTAATGGCGGCACGCTTGCTATGGCAAATGCGACAGCCGCAAATTTTGACTCAATATCGCTTAACGGCGGAACTTTCAGGGTCACGGCAGGTTCATACTCCTCCGGTTCGGCAGAGGATATATTCCTCACCAATGTCACATTCAAATCAGGTGCGGTTCTTTTAGATCTAAACGCAACGGCTGACAGGGTCGATCGTTTGATTTTGAGCGATTCCTGCAAGGTGGGCTTTTCCGAGTCAAATCCCCTTGTGCTTAAATCCAATATCCAATACCCGATCGCCACTGCTACCAATGTATACAATATCTTCGATATTCCTGTCAGCTGCGGCATTGTCACTCCAACGATGTTTGATTGCTCCTTGATTGAATCTGACAATCGACTTCCGGCCGAGATATCTGTCGATACTGTTGATGGCATTCAATATGTAAAAATCAACATCAAGAAGATTGTTGCTGAAGATTACTATCTTGTAACTCCAGATACAGATTTCTCAACAAATACGGCATTTAACACACTCAACAGTTGGTCTAGCGGTGAAGGGATTGTTCAATATCATAATTATCATGTGACATTAGGTACAAACGACAATCAGGCTCTGCATTGTCCTGCCGTCTCTTGCTCATTCCCAGGTAATAAGCTGACCATCGGTTCTAAGACAAATCCAGGTAGAATGGATTATGCGACGACACATGTTTGGTCATTTAACGATTTGCAGCTGGTAAATGGTAAGATTGTTTACCATTGCGGCTTGGGATCTCATTTTAACACCACCGCCCCTGCAGGCATAAAAGGCAGCATTACTGTCTTCTCGCAAATAGACAACCCCTTTGTTTTTGAAGCAGCCCCCAACAACAAGACGCTTCAATATGCTGTCTATCCCAACGCCCTGCTGGGTGATGCCGATTCCGTTGTTTCTTTTCGTGCCCCATCGTCTTCATACGGCACTATTGTAAATGCCGGTTCCGGTATGCAGAGGGATGGATTTTCATCCTTCAAAGGTACAGTGATTTTGGATGGTATTATTTTGAGGATTGGCGAATTTGCTCAATTCGGCAATATGAAAGGCTTCATATTCAAAAACGGTGGTGGCTTCAGGACGCGTTCCGCTTCTGGTGGCAGCTGGTCTAATCCAAAACTTCCTGTCTTTATCGAAGAAACCGGAGGAATAGTTGTGCCGGATACCAGTACGATTTCAGCATCGGTGCTTTTCTATGGCGGGCCTTTAACTTGTATTGCGGGCGTGTCTTGGACTTATGCCGGTAAAATGGCTGTTTCCGTTTTTACAAACAAAACATCTACTGCAATAATGCGTTCAGGCGCAAACCTTTTCAATGGCCGTATTGTAAATGCACAAGGAGCAATGCAGTTCAATGACGGAGTGACATTCACAAATGGCTTGAGTGAAACGGTAATAACCCCAGTTGATTTGCTGGCGGGTACCATCAAGGCAGGGAAGTCATCACTTGAAACCTTTAACTTAAACCTCAAAGGTGGCAAACTCATCACCGAAAGCGATGCCGGGGTTGTTTATGAAAATATTACAATTCCAAGCATGGAAATTTCAGGCGGTGCAACAATCCGCTTAGATTCAAATCCAAATGCCAATGAATCTGACAAGCTTGTCATAAAAGAGCTGGTAGGCTGCAATTTCTCAAGCGAAAACCCCTTGAAGTTAGAGCTGTCAAGTCCAATCCCATCAACCGGCAATCGTCGCACTTATGAAGTTTTAGAGTTCCCCAAAGGTACTCGTCAGCTCTATTCAAGCGACTTTAATGTATCTGCCATAACCTTTGATAATACAGACCATGATGGGACATACAAGATTGTCGCAAATGTAAAGAACACACCCAACGGTACACAAACGGTTTCAGTTAAGCGTGTATATTCACGCGAGGGAACGATGCTCTTTATGAGATAATTAAGTGCAGTAGCGTCGCGATAATTGACCGCGGATGCATGAGTTAAATAAGGGCGGCTGTCTCTATCCGCCCTTATCTCATCAATAATCTATCGCATTAGTATATCGACACTTGGCTGTTGTGTCAAGTGTAACAGCCTGACACTTAAAGGTTTTGATGTCGCATTGAGGATTTATCTCACGCGGAGGCGCGGAGGCGCGGAGAATGGTGGTGTATTGGTTAAGGTTGTTTGCAACATATTGATATGTAATGGAGGCCGAAGAACACGCAACTAAATTACCAATATTGTCATACGAATACTCCGC
Organism: Kiritimatiellia bacterium; assembly: GCA_045603485.1. Classification (GTDB taxonomy): domain Bacteria; phylum Verrucomicrobiota; class Kiritimatiellia; order RFP12; family JAAYLN01; genus RGIG5952. The sequence continues at coordinate 3,491 of JAZUMF010000045.1, forward strand.
GTCCTCCGCATCTCCGCGTGAGAATACTACCTCGCTACGCTCGTTATATCCGAATGCGTCGGAGTTGCGAGAGACTGGGCGATTAAGGGCATCGTATCCGTACGATAGGGTGTCAACTTGCAAGTCATTGATTGAACTTGTAATATCTCTTATTAAAGAACGCTTGAAATCATCACGCACAACGCTTCGAGTAAAAATATTACCATTTGCCAAGGATATCGAATATCCGATACCTGCGCAAACGCCCGCGATTACTTTTTCATCACTACTTCGATAGAGGTTGCTCATGCCTATTGTCCTCTCCATTGTCAACGAAAAAGTCTTCACAACTAATAAACTTCCCAGCTTTATGATATTCATTAACGAATTCACAAGTAACATACCATTGATTATTAGTTTTTACTGCTATGGCGCAAACATCCCATCTTAGTCCATCAATATCTTTCCCTGCAAAAATAAGCCTATCTCCACTTGAATGAACTTTACCCAAATTTTTTGAATCAAATCTCGAGCAAAGTTTTTTATGCATACTGTAGAATTGTTGTTGCATATCATTTTTTCGATTTGGTTCTACAACAATATTTGTACTCATAAAAATTCTATAGGAATTTCGATGTCCTTCATTCAATCCTTTAATTAAAGCTGTCGCAACTGTAGCCTCAGAAAAGAGAAATACCTTATTAGGGAACTTGTAAATTCCATCACATGTACACCACTCTACATAATTTGTCATATCCGCTTCATCACATATAAACTCTGGAATTGATTCTGGCAATTCCGCGAACAATAATGGTAACATCATCAATAAAATAAGGAAAATCATTTTCATTTACTACTCCCATAAAGGCTGACACTTACAAGCAAATCAGACATATAAAAACGCTAAACCCTATGGTCGCGAATAGCGTTCCAATAAATTCATATTTTTTATACTTATAGTCATCTTTATATGCACGGTATTTTTTATCAAAAAAGACAAAATAATTCCACGATGCCATACATGGAATTTGAAGAAATAAAAAGAAATCCTTCTGTAATAATCCCATCAAAACCCATGTAAAAAGATAAAAGGAAAAATGTCCAACTACAAATTTTTTCTTCAGATGGGAGAGATAATCATATTGAAAAGTTTGTACTTTCCAATCTTCTTTAACTCCTTTTATTATCTTGTCGCTTATTTTCATTATTATTCCTCTGTCAGTTTGAAATCTACAAACCACCCATACCCAGCACTAATTCCTATTTCTGCTCCGCCAACAAGTCCAAATGACGACGAGGTGGCATTACCAATACTTAGGCGAGCTGCTTCAACAACACCCATCGCACCAAATTTTCTTCACCTACCACCTATTAACATTCCCACTACGGCCATAATAGAACATAATACCCCAATCAAGGATATAATCAAAACCATCTTTTTCGACAAAATACAATCCTT
>JAZUMF010000046.1:0-3888 GCA_045603485.1 Kiritimatiellia bacterium
GCCGCATGATACGATTATTGAGAAGGTCGGCGCTGTCGTTCCCGATAAGAGTACGCCCGTATATGTTTATTGCCGCTCGGGTCGGCGTTCGGCGATCGCGGTTGAGGCCATGAAGAAACTCGGGTATACCGACTTGACCGACCTTGGCGGAATGGATGAAGCTGAAAAGCGTCTTCGGTAATACTGCTATGAATGACTTATCAGAAATTCTCAAGCCGATCTTTAATTTCGCTGGTGTAATTATTGCGTTGCTAATCGCATTGCGTATTTTTCTTCTTTGGTGGAATAGTCCTAGTCAGAAGGGGAAGCGTGGTGAGAGGCTCGTTGCTATGCGCTTAAAGAAGGGCTTGCCAGATGAATATTTAATTCTAAATGACATTTATCTGCCTCTTCCCGATGGTACTACTACACAGATAGATCACATTGTTGTGTCGCAGTATGGCGTTTTTGTTGTTGAGACGAAAACATATTCAGGTTGGATTTTTGGGGACGAGAAGAGCAAGGATTGGACGCAGTCTATATATCGCAAGAAAAGTCGTTTCCAAAATCCGATGAGACAAAATTACAAGCACATCTGCGCGCTTGCGGACAATCTTGGTATTGATAAGTCGTATTTTATCGGAGTTGTCGCATTTACCGGGGATTGCACATTCAAAACGGAGATGCCCGAAGGAGTCGTCTATTCGCGGCGTGTCGCCGACTATATTCGTTCGAAAAAAATGCCTAAGATTAAGCCTGAGCAAGTTGGAGAACTTGCTCAGGCTATTAGCGAATGTCAGGCAACTGTAAGTGAAGAGCGAAAGTCAAAACATGTTGAAAATTTAAGGAAGAGTCATGCATCAGTGAAGGAAGCTGAAAATCCTGTATGTCCTTACTGCGGGGGTGAAATGGTGCTTCGAAAAAGCAAGAAGAATGAAACTCCTTTTTATGGCTGCAAAGCATATCCAAAGTGTCGCGGAATTGTAAAGGTTAGTTGATAATCTTAGTGCAAGATACTTCAAAGTCTCGCGGCAAAGTTTCCGTGGCGGTTGAGATGCTGTAGCTACCACCGCATTTCGCGAAATGCGGTGGTAAGGCTCTGTAACAAGTTCAGCATTGTTTTTGGCGATGATATTTGTTACAATATCGGCGTTATGCGATGCAAAATTGTTACACGCGGCAAGCCGTTTCAGTCAAAACTTGCGCCATACGAGGCGGAGATAAAGGAACTTAAGGCGAGCGGAGCGAGCATTCGGGCCATTACGGCGGAAATGGCGTCTCGGCATGGTCTTGAGGTTTCCCACAATGCTGTGGCATCGTTCATAAGGACTCATAGCTTGTCGCACAAGAGTTTTCTTGATGGTATTTCGCAGCCGCGCAAACATGAGCTTCTCAAACAGTTGAAGGCCGTCTGGACGCACGACTCGACTTCGATAGAGGGTAATACGCTCACGCTTGGCGATACAATGGCCGTCCTGGAATACGGACTTACAGTGAAGGGTAAGCCGCTTAAAGATCATCAGGATGTTGTCTCTCATGCGAAAGGAGTTGACTTCGTCCAATCGCTCATCGGCAAGAAGAAGATTACGCTCGACGATTTGTTTACATTGCATCGCATTGTGGTCGGAGAGGCGTCACACGACATTTACCGGCCGATTGGTGCGTGGAAGCGTGAAGATAACGGAACGTACGGGGCCGAGAACGGGAAAAGCATCTATATGCCATACGCGGCGGCGGATGACACTCCAAAACTTATGGATGCGTGGCTTAAGGCATTTAACAAGTTTCTAAAGGGCGTAAAAACGCAAGAGGCGGCATTGGAAGCTTATCTTTTTGCCCATGTGGCGTTTGTGCGGATACATCCGTTTTTTGACGGCAACGGTCGTCTCGCCCGGCTTCTTGCGAACATTCCGGTTCTCGCCGCCGGATTTCCTCCGATAGTTGTGCCATCCGAAGCGAGGCTCGACTATATCCGCGAACTCTGGGACTACCAACGGGCGGTGGGTGTAATCAGTCTTGATAACCGCGAGCTTTTGCCCGAACCGTCGCGCCTTTGCAATCTTCGTCGGCTTGTGAAGGATTGGTGGCAGACGACATTTGACCTTGTCGCCGAGGCGAAAGGCGCTGGTTCTCGGGGGTAGTAGTCACCTCCGCATTTATATAAAAGCGGAGGTAAGGGGGAAGCGAGTATGGGAATAAGTTTATGCATATAATGGCAATATCTGATTTGTATGGTAATTTCGAGGGGCTTGATCCTTCGGGCGCGGCTGTGGTTGTGTTGCCAAAACGGGGTATGTTCCGCTTTGGTAATTACTAAAACGGAGTATGTTCCGCTTTGGTAATTGATTTTTGGGGAGGGAATTTGATATAATTGCCGCATGAAACCGAGAATTTATGATGAGATGGTTTCGCATAGCCTGAAGAATTTCAGGCAGATGGTTTTTTTGAGCGGGCCTAGGCAGGTCGGTAAGACAACTGTTGCCAAGGCTCATGCGAACCATTATTTGAATTGGGATAATGACTCGGCAAAACAGCTTATTCTTTCTGGGCAGGGTAAAGTCGGTGCCGATTGTGGATTAGATCGTGTTCACGCCGAGATGCCAGTTGTCGCCTTTGACGAGATACATAAGTACTCAAGATGGAAACAGTTTCTTAAAGGGTTCTTTGACGATTACGAAGAGAACTGCCGCATAATTGCAACGGGGTCTGCGAGAATGGATGTCTATAAAAGAGGTGGCGACAGCATGATGGGTAGGTATTTCCCTTATCATGTACATCCTTTGAGTGTGGCGGAGTTGTTGACGACTGAACTTCCGGGTGAAGAGATTATCCGTTCACCGTCTAAACTTGACGGCGAGGAGTGGACGGCGCTTTGCGATTTTGGAGGTTTTCCTAAGCCGTTTTTGAAGCGTAGCCGAAAGTTTTCTTCAAGGTGGAATCGTTTGAGAAGAGAACAACTCCTTAAAAGCGACATTCGAGATTTGACGCGGATTTCTGAAATTGATCAGTTTGGCGCATTGGCTGAGATATTGGCGAATCGATCTGGCGAACAGCTTGTTTACAAGGCGTTAGGTAATGAAGTGAAGATTGATGAGAAGACCGCTAAAAGTTGGACTGCCGCGCTGAAGCATCTTTTTTATGGTTTTGAGATTCGTCCTTGGTATAAAAACGTAGAGAATTCAATACGGAAAACCCCGAAGTGGTTTTTGCGGGACTGGGCATTGGTCGTTGAGCCCGGCAAGCGCTTTGAGACGATGGTCGCCTGTCACCTCTTAAAAGCCGTGGAAGGGTGGACGGACCTTGGGTTAGGCGAGTTTGAACTTTTCTATATTCGTGATAAGCAAAAGAGAGAAGTCGATTTCATGGTGACGAGAGATCATGAACCGTGGATGCTTGTTGAAGCGAAGCAGGGTGAACGAAAGTTATCGGATAATCTGATTCGTTTTGCCGGGAAATTAAAAGTGCCGCATGCATTTCAGGTTGTTAAAGATCTTCCGTACGAAAATGTGGATCTCTTTAAATGCGAGCGTCCTGTGATAGCTCCAGCCATGACATTCCTTTCTCAATTGCTGTGACAAATGTATTATGAAAAAGTCATCAGGTATGAGAAGAATTACAACGGTTGTAATGTTAGTGTCTCTTGCAGGGGCGCTCGTCGGGTGTTTTGGCCCAAAAGGAGGAAAAATGAAATTGCCGGATAATGCCGTTTTGTTGGATGTGCGCCAGGCGGATGAATTTAATGCCGGTCATATCAAGGGTGCGGTATTGGTGCCGCATGATACGATTATTGAGAAGGTCGGCGCTGTCGTTCCCGATAAGAGTACGCCCGTATATGTTTATTGCCGCTCGGGTCGGCGTTCGGCGATCGCGGTTGAGGCCATGAAGAAACTCGGGTATACCGACTTGACC
>JAZUMF010000047.1:0-13244 GCA_045603485.1 Kiritimatiellia bacterium
GGGATGTCAAAAGTTTGTGTAGGCAAAAATGCCTCAGATGGTGTATAATCTTTCATGTAACGACCTTTTGTTTGATGTAGCTTCTTTTTTGCTAACTATAAGCATATCATATTCGAAAGGTCGTTATTTTTTATTCACCCAATGGGTGAAACGCAAAACTAAAGCAAAGCCCCCAATTTTATTGCGTCAAACGGAGATTAACAGCATCCAACTGCCGAATTTAGGTTTAATGTATATATTTTAATCCATTTCTTTAGGAAATATTCCAGCCACCCATCTTCGCCAGTTCCTGCGGGATCCCAATCCTCGCTCTTATACCATTTTGAAAATGCATCAATAAGAATATCATCTACATTCTGAGAGCCTCCATACATAGCGGCAACAAACAACCCATCCCTAAAATCACATGGCATGGAGAAAAGAAATTGAGATAATAATTTTTCAAAATCCTTCATGTTGCAAATGTAAGACAAAAACATTTGCTTGCAATTAAAACCATTCCATCTCTCTTCGCACACGATTGTCGTTGCTAATTGGTCTACAACACTTCCTCGAGCAGCAAGTAACCGAGACAATTGAAAGTCAATATCATAATCACCATGAAATTTTCCCGTAAGCCAGGATGTTAAAAGAGATTTTACTTCTTCATCATTACAGTCAATGAAGATACAATCATCTTCTCGCTTGAAATTATCCAAGCCTTCCATAATAATACAACTACATTGATCGCTATCATCAATGACTAGTGACAAATTATTCTTTTCAGCAACTTTTGAGAAGATTTCTAAACTATTTAGCATGTTTTTACCTCGGTAGAGTATTTTGATACTAATGACTCATAGAGATTTTGAAGATGGTGATGTGCAGTAAAACCTTTCATTTCACCCCATCTCTTGATTAATCTACCTATGTCCTCAAGCGAGCAAGATGCTGTATCCAATTTATTATCTGATAGCCAGTTGGTTATAACATTTGCCAATGCCTGATCTGCAGAGGTCGAATTCATAAACCATACTGCAATAAATATACCATCATATCCCATGCCGTATGTTTCTTTTTTTTCATTGATTAAATCAATGAGCTTTGTTTCATATTTACTGGAAGACCCCCAATAGGCAATGCGTAAAAAACAATCATTCCAGTGATTTTGAAGCGTCTCATCATCAAGGAAAGATTCGGCCTCTTTACGGATAAGATGTCCCTCTTTTGCCGCCAACTTAGCTAATTCTACATTGACATTCCAACCAAGATTCAATTGCATATTTTTGCGTTCAAAGTAGCACTGCAAAAGAATTCTTTTATCAACTTCCAATAATTGATCAAACAGACAGTGGCTATCAAGAGTTGTGAATTCACTGTCATAATAAAAGTAGTGTCCATATGCATCAGATGATTCAGAAATATTGGAATACGAATTTAAACAATTTCTGACTAATTCAATTATCTTTTCCATAAACGCCTCTATTCATCTACTAACGGGATGTATGTGAATTTCTCCTTTATTTGGACAGGTAATTAAACTTAGCGGACGCAAACTTATTGTCTCTAATGGAGATTCGCAGCTTCTAACTTCCGAATTCAGGTTAATGTGATGTATTCCATACATTATCAAATTTCTTTATTAAAGAGAATCGGGATTAAGGCATCATGTAACCTCTCTTCACAATGAGAAATATTCCATTTTTGACAAAACAATCTCATAGCTTGTATTTCACCAGTACCGGCATCAAGGTTATTATCTTTATGCCATCGTAGACAATTACGAACCAAACTTTCATATACGCGAGGTGTATCCAAAAACCATGCCGCGACAAACAGCCCATCTCTACCGTCCTCCGGCGAACAGTTGATAAGTTTGATAAGTATATCTTCGTATTCAATACTAGATCCAAAATATGCCATATGCAAAAAATATCGTTTCCATTCATCAATAATGTTTTTAGGGAAAAAACTCTTGGCTTTCCCTTGAACAAAATGTCCGTATTTTGCTGCAAGTTTTGCAAATTCTATATTCACATCCCAATTAAAACTAACATTATGAATACGCGGAGAAAAATAAAAATCAAGGAGACTTTTTTTTATTTCAATTGAACAATCATCAAAGATACATTGATTATCTAACATTATTGGTCCGCCTTCATAATAAAAATGAGGATAATCTTCATCTTTCGGAATTATTAAATCGTATACATCTTTTCTGGCGGACAAAATCTCCGAAATGCAGTTAATTATTTCAATTAGTTTCATAAACTTCCTCACTATGGTGTTGCAGGATGAATATGTACTTCCCCCTGTGGAGTGACTTTTACTTTTATGAAAGATGTCGGCTTCCCATTATATGCCCCGATATTTGTTCCGACATCAAAGATATATTTGTCAAGCTCTGACGGTCTAATCTTTCCACGCTGTAAACACATCCTTGTGAATCTTTTACTTTACATATTGTCCCAAATTCATTTGGAGCAGAGTAAATATTCGGTGTGTTTTCAGATGAATATACAGTGGCGACAGTTTGAAGATGGTTGTTGTAATTGCAATCCATCCATTTTCCACTTGCGTATGTTATCCGTTTGGGGAGGTTGAGATGGTGGTATGTATATGTAATTTTCTTCGTAAGGTTTCCGATTGCGGGTTCATATTCATAACGAGTCTCGTCCCAAGCTTCACCCTTAACTATAAAAGGTAACGAGATAACAGAACCAATCAGGCCGATAAGCATTGCAAGTCGGCATGAATATGCGCATAATCTATTGTTATTTTTTCGATGCTTCACATTTCTTTAAAACGGTCGCCTAGTATCTCTTCATATACTCAATTGCGACAGGCAGGTCAGACTTGACATCCTTCCATGCTCCCTCGCAAGAAACACCGCCGGCGTAGCCAATCTTCCTAAGGGCTTCAAAAAATGAAGAAAAATCCTCTCCCGAACATCCCGGGAAAAGGCGACCCTCTTTTTCTGCAATATGGCAATGCAAAATGGCGTCTCCCGCATCTTCAATACTCTTTGCCGATTCCCCTACGCAAAGCATGTGATAAAAATCTGCAAGAAGTTTAATGCGGGGACTGGCAACGGCCTTTACTATTTCAAGACCCTCTGAGACCCGATTTAAGAAATTAGCCTCCGGCGGAGATAACGGCTCAAGAACAACCGTCACCTTACAATCCTTAATCCGTTCTGCCAATGCGCGGCAAAAATCAGTAAACTGACAGAGTGCTTCATCCTTTGAAAAACCGTCAGGACAATTTCTCGCGCCTGCACTGCCGAATACAATATATTTAATATCCGCAAGATCTGCACGGCGACAAGCCGTTTCGGCAAAGTCTAATGCTGCTTCGGTTGTCGGCTCAGGCCCTGTAAGGCGGAATGTTCCTGGAATAAAGCCGTTACAGGATCTAATCGGGATTGGCGATGACCTCAAAGCCTCAAGCTGAGGCAAAAAAGCTTCGTCGTCAATTGTCGGCTTCAAAAAATCGGGAACCGATCCTTCAATAAAATCAAAGCCGGCGTCAGCCAAAAGCTGCGCTTCTTTAAGCGGGCGGCAGGCACCAAATAAAAAGTTTCGTTTCATAAAAAAATTATACTGTTTTTTTCAATGAGAGTCCATATAGACGCGGGCGACACGCGGAGAAATCGAGCAAATAATGTCGTAAGGATGGACACCCTTTGCCCGAGCCCAATCAAGAATAGAAACCGTCCCTAAACCATCAGACCCGAAAAATGTCGCTACATCACCAACCTTTGCCTCCGGCACGCCTGTCAAATCAACTGTGGTGTAATCCATTGAAATGCGCCCCACAATCGGGCAGCGACGGCCGGCAACTATAACATCAAGCTTATTTGATGCGGCAAGAGGAACGCCATCTGCGTAACCGGCGGCAATAGTGCCAATCCGCATAGGCCTGTCAAGGGTAAAAGTTGCACCATAGCCAACAGAACGCCCCTTCGGCAAGGTACGGACAGCTGCTATTCGAGACCTAAATGAAGCTACATTATGCATCCAAGGCGGTGGCGTCTCACCGTCTTCAACCAAGCCATGCAAAATGAGCCCTGCTCTGACCAGATTAAACGGCGGCTGAGCGGCTAATGGAAAATGAGCGATTGCGTCGCTGTTGGCAGCGTGAATCCATCTTAATTTAAGGCCCTCTGATTGCAACGATGAGATAATAGATTTCTCCCATTCCAACTGACGGAGGCACGCTTCGTAATTATGCTCGCATGAAAGGGGGAAATGGCCAAATATTCCGACGATATCAATACCGTCGATTGCGACACACCTTGGGACAATCTCCAAAGCCTCCTCTGCCAGAATACCCAATCGTCCCATTCCCGCGTCAAGCTTGATATGGCACTTTGCCTTAGTACCCAATCGTGTTGCAACGGCACCGATAGCCCTTGCCGACTCTAAATCGGTTATGGGCACCTCAATGCCTGCATGAATGACATCTTCCAATTCTTCGGGAAAGATTGCACTTAAAATTTGAATCTGGGCACCGACGGTATATAAATCCATCGCCTCCTTGGCGGTAGCGACGCCAATGCGCGAAGCCCCCTCCTCGATAAGAGCCTCGGCAATTGGTCGAGCACCGAGCCCATACCCATCCGCTTTAAGCACCGTCAGTACATCACAAGGTGCAGAAGCCAATTTTATTCGTCTAAAGTTATGCCTTGACCTCGATAAATCAACCTCAAGCCAGGCACGATTAAATCCATTTTCCATAGACCAAAGTCCTATCGGCTGTCTGAAGTGCCGATAATTCTCCCCTGTGCGTCACGATGCGTTGTACGCCCGCGAGAGTCGGTGGTAGAACTTCGCTGAATACGACCTTGAGCATCTCTGTAAATCGTACGACCGCTGCTGTCGGTCTGCGAAGTTCCTTGAATACGCCCCTGCGCGTCCCGATAGGTTGTGCGTCCGTAGCTATCCGTTGTCGATGAGCCCTGCACACGACCTAACGAATCACGATAGGTCTTGCGTCCGCTAACATCTGTCGTTGATGAGCCCTGCATACGCCCCAATGAATCGCGATAGGTTGTGCGCCCGTTTCTATCGGTAGACGAAGAGCCCTGTATGCGCCCCTGCGCATCACGGTAGGTTGTATTTCCCTGCCCAAACGCAAATGAAAAAGATACCGACAATGCGATTAAAAGAACTATCAGTTTCATTTTATCTCCTTTGATTATGAAGCAGGGGCAGCTACACTCAAAAACAAAAACGCAAAATTACAGGCATGCAGATATAGAGCTTGGCATCAACGCTGAGCTCTGTATCTGAAGTACGGGAGAAGCCCACCTCCTGCCAACTGCCGTCAGCCGTAAGCATTTCAACAGATTTGGGATTGCGAACAAGACGGATTGGAATTGAATCCAAAATATCGAAGCTTGCCAATGTCACAGAGACAATCTCGCTGCCGTCATCATGGACGCCGTGGCGAACAAGCATCTTATCGCCACTTTCAATAGCCATCTCAAAAGGAGTACCGCCGAGGCGATCCAAAAGCTTAAGCAACAATTGGCGGCGTTTAGGACGGTACATAGTATGATAAATCATATCAAGCGACCATCCCAAAACGACAACATGCCCACCCTCTTCATTTTCAAAAATGACAGAAGACGGAAAATCCTTCTCGCCACTCTTACTAAACCAAGAGAGAATTTCGGCCTTGTCAGAAATCACCCTCAACCTGGAAGTCGTATCATTCCACATGTAACCAAGTGAAACCTCGCGATCCTCAGTGAACTCGCTCTTAAAATGGAAATTGCAGTCGCCCTCATCAGCCTCAACGCCGATAAGCTTCGCCATACCGCGATTTGTAATTTCGCGTGCCGCAATAGAATCCACAACCACGATATGCTTCAGAAGAGTGCGAAGCTGCTCATCTGAAAAATACTTGGCATCAGAACCATGGAGCATTGAGATTCCCGGCGCATCTAACCCCTCGTACCGAATCGGAAACGCATACATACCTTCAATAGGCGTCTCCCAATTGCCATTATACAAGCCGAGATGTGCGTCTGCCGGGTGCGCTATAATCCCGGGAGGCGGCACGAACGCCAAGCCGGAAACACCCTTCCATGTAATATGGGGAGCAAGCTCGCAGAGCTTATTGTAGAATCCGCGATATTCCCTCAGTTTCTCCTCATAACGGGCCTGAGAGCCAGTATGAAGAGGGCGTTCATACTCCGCAGTCCAAATCTTGGCTCCCACAAAACCGTGCAACAGTGCCGTGGAAATATGGCTATGGAACAAAGCCGCAGATTCACTCATATAATTGTGAGGGAAAGTATCAGACTCATCGATTATATCCTCAACGACATCCTTCACGACAAACGACCTACGGCAAGCCCCCATAAATGAAATATTAACCATATCGGTAGGCTCATCACCGTAAACGCTGTCGTTTATCCGCAACAACGGTCTGGTATTACCGGCCAAAGCCTTCACAACTTCCTTAAGCTGGAAATGGCCCGCATAACATGCACATACGCCACAACGCAATGAAGGATCAACAGAATCGATCGTTGCTCTTACATCCTTAGCAAAATCCACAGGGCTCTTCAACCTAATATCGCCGACCTTCACAGAAAGCTCGTCACTCCAATGGCAATCCTTGAGATGTGCCGCCAACTCCTCGCGTGAATATGAAGTGCCGAGGGCGGCATTGTACTCCGCCATATGATATGGGCAGAAGCATTCCCCGCCGCGAAGACCGAAGTCGTCATCAAGCAAAATCAACGAAGGCTTTTCCTCGGCGATAGAGCGAACACATTCAAGAGCATATTCCCTAAAACCGGGATCCATAAAGCACATTCGGGGAGACTCTCTACCCGAAATTGTAATCATATGCTGCCATGGCTCCTTAGTCAATGGGATTTTACCATTCCACCCGTGTCCTTGAATACTTTGAATAAGCACACCAAGCTTAACACCGCGCCCCGCAATACCATCCCTGACACGAACAAATCTGTCAGTAAGAATTGGAATAAGCTCCTTTGCCGGGGTACGCTGGGGATGGAAACTCAGCGACAAAAGAACATGGTCAATTCCAACCTCCTCCTTTTGCCTGATAATCTCCGAAATTGTGAAATCAATATTGTCGGCAAAAACAGGAACAATATTAAAAAACTGTACTTCTTTCATAGCAAACCTCAAATCAAAAGCGAATTAAAAAGCGAAGCGCAAAATAACAGGATTCAAGCAAGCGACAAAGACCTCGACTTCAACCGTATTATCATTAACTCTCGCAAAAGGCACCTTGCTCCATGTACCGTCAGGATTCAAAGCCTCAATAGTCTTAGGCGTACGAACCAATCGTATTGGAAGTTTATTGTGAACATCCCAGCCAAGAGGAGTTACAGCTAGAATCTCCCTGCCGTCATCCAAGATACCGTGACGAACGATAGCCTTATCACCGTTTTCGACAGACATCTCAAAGAGAGAGCCCTTCAGGTTATCAATATACTTCAAGAAAATTTCACGACGAACCGGACTATACATCTTATTGTAGATTAAATCCAAACGCCATCCCATCACAAGGATACGCCCGCCAAGCTCATTTTTATAGATTGTTGCCGCAGGGAATCTTTCGTTTTCGTTCTTGTAGAACCATGATATAACATCAACCGCGTCAGAAAGAGGCTTAATACGGGCATTTGTATTATCCCACATATACCCCTTCTTCAATTCACCGTCCGCAGTCTTTTCAACGCTAAAGTAGAAATTCTCATCACCCTCGTCCGCCTCAACGCCCATAAACTGAGAAAAACCGCGCTTTGAAAGCTTCCTTGCGGCAAGCGAACTAATGATAACATCATGCGATAAAAGGGTGCGAAGCTGCTCGTCGGTAAGATTGTCGGCATCCCAGTCACGAAGAGTTGAAATTCCCCCGCTATCCAATCCCTCATAACGCAAAGGCAATCCATACATAACTTCAATGGGAGACTCCCAGTTACCATTGTAAATCACCTTACCCGACTCAATCGGATGACCGCAAAGACCCTTTGCCGGGCGATAAGCCAAACCGGAAAGACCACTCCACTTCATCTTTGGCACAAAAGACTTGATTGCCTGATAAAAACCATTATAATCGTGAAGCTTTTTCTCGTATCTTACTTGAGTACCGGTACGGGTGCCGCTATCCTCAAATGTCCACAGCTTAGCACCCGACATACCCGATAAAAGTCCTGTAGTAAGATGAGTGTGGAACATCGCCGCCGATTCACTCATATAGTTATGAGGGAAAGTATCCGCCTCATCGACAACATCCTTAATATTGTCAAGCTGATACATAACCCTAGCGCCACCCAAAACACAAATAGCTGCTGAATCAGTCGGGCAATCGCCGTAAGTATCATTATTGACACGGACAAACGGCTCTGTATCACCTGCAAGAGCATGGGCGACCGCATTGTTATGTGCATACCCCAATCCATAGCAAGAACAAATGCCGCAACGAATCTTTGAATCGACGGAATTGATTACCTCACGGACTTCGCGACAATATTGAAGCGTTGACTCAAGAAGAATATCCTCAATCTTAATGACAGTCTCATCACTCCAATGGCGCGTCTTAAGAATTTCGTAAAGCTCCTCACGAGTATAGGAAGTTCCAAGTTCCCTGTTTATCTCTGCTATATGTATCGGGCAGAAACACTCTCCCTTGCGAAGACCGAAGTCGTCATCAAGCAAAATCAGCGATGGTCCTTCCTTGGCAATAGAGCGAATACACTCAAGAGCATACTCCCTGAAACCGGGATCCGCAAAACACATCCTGGGATCTTCCTTACCCTCAACAGAAACCGTATGCTGCCAAGTCTCCTCGGTAAGCGGAATCTTACCATTCCAGCCATGTCCCTGCGTACTCTGAATCAAAACCGCTATCTCAATTCCCTGACCTGCAAGACCGTCGCGAATATTGGCAAACCTCTTACAAAGAATAGGAATCAAATTCTTTGCAGGAGTCATTTGCGGGTGAAAGCTCAAACAGACGAGGATGCGACTGATTTTAGCCTCCTCCTTCTGACGAAGCACCTCAGAAATTGTGAAATTCTCGTTTTGAGGACAAGTATAAACTACATTGTAAAAAGATAAGTCATCCATAAAAACCACCTTAAAAAAGAGCCATTATCAACTTACCCTATTTTATTATTTTTTATAATTCAATTCAAGGTACTATTTACCGCTCAAACCACGGAATTCACTGAATGAATGATAAATGAATAATGTCAAGATTTTTTAACCTACAAATAGACAAAATATCATTCTTCAATATTCATTCTTCATTTTTAGGGGCAGGCATTATCGTTTCTAATAGTCACATTCTGCCTTGAAGCCACCTCTAGTCGCCGACTGGCGGCACTGGAAGCATTACCACTCTTCCCATCTATGGCATTGACGAAGAATGGTAACAACATTTATCGCGTTATCGACTCAATTAGGTCGGATAGACTGTCGGCAGCGTCTTTTGCCGTTAGAGATAAAGACGCATTGCCAAATGCCGAAAGCTTTTCTTTGTCCTGGGCTAGAGAAATAATTGTTTCTGCAAATATCTCCGGGGTACACTCAGACTGATTCATTACGATTGCGGCACCGGCATCTGCAAGGTACTTGGCATTTAGATACTGATGCTGGCGAACTGCCGTCGGCAGTGGAATCAATATCGAGGGAAGTCCAAAGAGTGATATCTCAGCACATGTTGCAGCTCCGGAACGGGCAATGACCAAATCGGCAGCCTTGAATGCCGCCCCCATCTTGGGCATATCCATAAACTCCGCTACGAAGGCATTGACATTGGCTTCACGATAACAAGTCTCTGCATTGCTCTTTGTCTCGGGAGCTTTGCCCGTTTGATGAATCACCTTTAGCCCTTTAATCGCATTTGACTTGGCTATAAGCGAGATTGTTTTTGACGCTATTTCATTGACTGCAACAGCACCTTGGCTACCACCTGTGATAAAAACGGTAAAGCCGTCTTTATTATCAAACTCGTCAAGCTTTGGCTGATTTAGGAGCTCCCGCCTGACGGGTAATCCTGTGCGAACTACTTTTTTGCAATGATACTCCCCTTCTCCTCCAGGGAAAGAGGTTGCGACGGCCTTGGCAAAACGCGACAAGAACGCGTTTGACTTACCGGGGACGGCATTGGCCTCATGAAGAACTACTGGAATCCGGAGGAACCACGCAGCCAGTACCGGCGGTAGGCTGGCATAGCTTCCCATCGCCAATACCGCATTTGGGCGATTTTTAATAAAATGACAAAGGGTGCGAAGTGTTGAGTGGGCGATATGAAACGGGTTGTGCCCTTTTCTAGCGCGGGTCTTAAATACAACGCCATCCCACCCCTTTAGGGTTGAGCTTTCAATATCGCGTCCAGATACGAGAACCTCTACTTCATGACCGCGAAGAGCAAGGGTATTGGCTGTCGCAAGGCCTGGATATGTATGCCCGCCGGTGCCGCCGCAAGCGACGGCAATCTTTAGCGGGCATTGCGACTTATGAAAATCCTTTGCCATTATATGACCTAGTTTGCCACGATATTAACGAGACGACCCTTGACGCAAATGACCTTGCGGACGGTCTTGCCAGCAATTGCTGCCTTGACCTTTTCATCGGCCAATGCGGCGGCGGTCATCGCGTCATCATCGGCATCTGCAGCGATTGTGATGCGCGACTTGGGCTTTCCAAGAACCTGAACGAGTATTTCAACCTCGTCAACCGTAAGGAACTTCTCGTCAAATTCGGGCCATGGCTCGTATGCGAGTGTGTTGTTGTGGCCGAGGCCTTCCCAAAGCTCTTCGCATGTATGAGGTGCGAATGGCGAAAGGAGGAGCGTGAATATCTCAGCTGCCTTGCGAGGAAGCTCCTTACCATCTCCAGAGAAGGCGTTGAGGTAAATCATCAGCTGGCTGATAGCGGTATTAAGGTTGAGCGTTGAGATGTCCTCAGTGACTTTCTTGATTGAAGCGTGGACAACACGAAGCTCATCGGCTGTAAGTTCGCGATCGACGACAGGCTGATCCTTTACCATGCGCCATGAACGCTTGAGGAAGCGGAATACACCTTCAACGCCTTTGGCGTTCCATGGCTTGGTGGCATTCAACGGTCCCATAAACATTTCGTAAATGCGGACTGAGTCTGCTCCGTATTCGCGGATAACATCATCGGGATTGACGACATTACGGAGCGACTTTGACATCTTTGCGGCAAACTCTGTGAGCTTTTCACCGGTAATCTTGCTGACTGGAACATCGCCTGAAAGGTCAACTTGATCTGTCGGCACAAGTACTCCGCGAGCGTCTTTGTAGGAGAGGCCGAGAATCATGCCTTGGTTTACAAGACGGTGGAAGGGCTCGTTAGTTGAAACAAGTCCCAAATCAAAGAGCACTTTGTGCCAGAAGCGAGCATAGAGCAGGTGAAGAACTGCATGCTCGGCACCACCTACATAGAGGTCTACCGGCATCCAATACTTTTCCTTCTCGGGATCGATAAAAGCCTTGTCATTGGTGGGGTCGATGTAGCGAAGGTAATACCAGCATGAGCCTGCCCATTGTGGCATTGTGTTTGTCTCACGCCACCCCTGCTTGCCAGTCTTGGGATCGGTGTAGCGGAGCCATGTCTTGGCCTTTGAGAGCGGAGGCTCGCCAGTACCTGTCGGCTTGAAGTCGTCCATTTCGGGGAGTGACACTGGAAGAGCATCATCATCAACAATGAGAGTTGAACCATCATCCATGTGAACAACTGGGAATGGCTCACCCCAATAACGCTGACGGCTGAAGAGCCAATCACGCAACTTGTATTGCACCTTTGCATGGCCCTTGCCGTTTTCCTCTAGCCATGCAATCATCTTCTTCTGCGCCTCAGGGACTGAAAGCCCATCTATAAAGCCGGAGTGCACCATCGTTCCCGCTGCGACATCTGGAATGCAAGCCTCCATCTCGTCATCAGAGCAGGAACCGTCAGGTGAAACAACCTGAACAATCGGAAGATTAAACGCCTTTGCAAAATCCCAGTCGCGCTGGTCATGGGCAGGAACTGCCATAATTGCGCCGGTGCCATATGAAGCCAAAACATAATCGGAGATAAAGATGGGTATCTCCCGGTCGTTTACGGGATCAACACCCATAATGCCTTGGAGCTGTACGCCTGTCTTTTCTTTGTTAAGCTCTGTACGCTCAAAATCTGACTTATGAGCCGACTCTTCCTGATATGCACGAACGGCATCGCTATTGGTGATTACACCTGAATCAAGCCACTTTTTGACAAGTGCATGCTCGGGGCTCATAACCATATAGGTTGCACCAAAGAGCGTATCGCAGCGTGTTGTATAGACGACAATTGAATCATCTGAAGGCTTACCGCCGATGCGAACCTCAAATGTCACCTCTGCACCGGTAGATTTACCGATCCAGTTGCGCTGCATTTCCTTGATTCCCTCTGGCCAATCGAGATCGTCAAGGTCATTGAGCAAGCGTTCGGCATAAGCGGTAATCTTGAGCATCCACTGACGCATCGGGCGACGCTCGACAGGATGATTTCCGCGCTCCGACCTGCCGTTGATTACTTCCTCGTTGGCAAGGACGGTACCGAGTGCCGGGCACCAGTTTACTGGCACCTCAGCGACATACGCAAGGCCCTTTTCGTAGAGCTTCTTAAAAATCCACTGTGTCCACTTGTAGTATGACGGATCTGTAGTATTTACTTCGCGATCCCAATCATAGCTAAAGCCTAGAGACTGAATTTGACGGCGGAAATTGTTGACATTTTTCTCAGTCGTGACCGCAGGATGTGTTCCGGTGTCAATAGCATACTGCTCGGCAGGCAAGCCGAAAGCATCCCACCCCATCGGATGGAGGACATTGTATCCGCGATTGCGAAGGAAGCGGGAATAGATATCTGTTGCCGTATATCCCTCTGGGTGACCGACATGGAGACCCGCTCCCGATGGATAAGGGAACATATCAAGGATATAGCATTTTTTCTTACCAGGGACAAAATCCTCTGTCTTAAAGGTTTTATGAGACAACCAGTAAGCTTGCCACTTTTTGTCGATTTCAGCGAAATTGTATTCCGTCTTGGCCATTCAAAACTCCAATCATTCAATAATAAAAAAGGCTCTTCCTTAAAAAGTGTGGGTAAAGCCAATTTTGAATTAGGTCGTAAAATCAAGTTTACATAAAAAACCTGGAACACGCATTCCGAGAAAGTCTTTTATTTAACCTAATGTTAATAATTTATCCTTTATAAAAA
>JAZUMF010000048.1:0-5875 GCA_045603485.1 Kiritimatiellia bacterium
GCTCCGCTAGAGTGTTGCTGTAGCGGCTCCGCTAGAGTGTTGCTGTGGCGGCTCCGCTAGAGTGTTGCTGTGGCGGCTCCGCTAGAGTGTTGCTGTGGCGGCTCCGTCCGCCACCATTAATACTTTTAAGTGTCACACTATTACACTTGGTTCCGCACCATAATCTCATTTTAACCTCCGAATACACGAAATATCATTCGTCAATATTCACTATTCATTCTTTATTTATAAGGGGACAGTCCTATTCGTTTCATAAACATACCAAATCCCAAAATGAGATTATTGTGAAACAAATTTCACACATTTCCCCTGTTGGATAATTTTTAACTGCTATGTTTCATAACAAGGCCTTATTATCATCTTCGTAAAATCAAAAACTCTGGTTCCATAATTGCTAAAGACTTGTCAATAATGATTGTTCCATCGCAGATACTCAATGGAAGTTCGCGTCCATCTACATCAAGACGACCGACCTTGGCACTATGCCACACTTTGGCAAATTCAAGAGTCACGCCATTGCGTGGATCGCCTGATAGATTATTAACCATTACAAGCATCTGCTTCCCATCATTTGACAGTGATGCCATCACCCAAATTGAAGGTGCATTTTTCGCCACAACTGGCAAACCACTATCTCCTGCTAATCGATTAAATATTTGTCGGAAAAGAGCCTGCTTACGGAAATTATAAATTGAAGATGTGCGATTTTTGCAAAGCGCAACAGGAATTATCGCAACTCGACCACCTAAAGAGTTTTCTGAGTATGTAAACGATGGAGCTATCTCATTATCCTTTTGATCAAGATAAGAACTTAACACTTGAGTACCTTTGTGAGGAGTCAATCTGACAAAACGGCGAGAAGTTCCCTCTTCTCCAGCCCCATAGACAAAAAAGGCATTCATACGCTTGCCGAAGGCACCGCAAGATACGCTATCACATATAGTCTCGCCACAAGCAGGAATCCTATCAACACGCTCTACGCTGACTCC
The DNA here is from genome assembly GCA_045603485.1 of Kiritimatiellia bacterium. Classification (GTDB taxonomy): domain Bacteria; phylum Verrucomicrobiota; class Kiritimatiellia; order RFP12; family JAAYLN01; genus RGIG5952. Next base: position 990 of record JAZUMF010000048.1, read on the forward strand.
GATTTCATTTGCAAAGCCTCTTGAGGCGACAATCTCCGCAGCCTCAGCATCAAGAAATAATCCCTTTGACAACAATTGGCGAATTTCTTCATCACTCAAAAAACTTGCCATGCCACCGATGAGAGAAGCTACATTACACTCGGACTCCTGTCGCATCGTATATGGCATACCCATCTTTGAAAAGAAATATGACTGCCAGTAAAGCAGTTGGTCACCTACATCACCATCATGATTAACCGCACCACCTCTCATAAGAGCTTTAGACTTGGGCGACCAAACAAACTTCACTCCGGCTAATCTCGCATCATTCTCAAAGATAAACGAACGAATTTTTTGAAACCGTGGAAGCAATTCAAGATACCTTGTTGCATAGCCATCATCCTCAAAGGGATTGTCTAAATATTGCGTACATTGGTACTGGAAACTTGAACTCCCTGCCATCAGAACACCCGCCATCATCGATGTCAGCTGATTTGCAGAAGCAAAGAAACGATTATGAGGATAAGTATCGGCCTCATAAAATGTTTCAATATCACGCGGAAGACGCTCGGTTGTCCATACCGCATGAGATATTATTGCTGGAATTGTTGCAGGGGTCGTTTCTGCGCTATAAACAGTACCGCATTGCCGTATTGCAGGACGGGTTCCGCCTGCAAAAGCTCGTGTCACAGCCTCTGCAATATCACCGTCAATATCAGCGCCTCCTGGCTCACAAAAGAGAGTCCTTATACTTGGATTAACCTTGTCAATTTCTGCACGAACCCTTTTTGCCAAAGAGACAAGAGACTCCCGTTGAGTATAAGCAAAGGCTTTTCGAATTTTCTCATTTTCTTGTGTGCGATTTACAAACGCATCCCAAATCTCCTCACTATTCAGCCACTTGCCGTAGTTCTTTTCAAAAAGCTTAAGATGGTGCTTACAGAAACACCCTCCCGACCCTTTCAACCCACGGGCCCATGAAGTAGTAAAATCATCTTCAATTACAACAAATTCTGGATTACAGCGTTCTATAACTGAATGAATCTTATTAAGCCAATCTTGAATAAACTCTTCGTCTAATGGACAGTTCTTGTGGTCAATACTTTTATTTCCCCAGGCGTCCTCCATTAAAGTAAAATTTGAGACATAGCGGATAGTTGGCTGGCACCACCATGAAAGTTTAATATCAGTGCCCTCCAGCTCCTTTTCTATCTTGCTGATATCTCTACCAACCTGAGGAAATACATCGTCAGAAAAAGGAAGATGCATCGTTTCATTAAAGCCGGCCCCAATAATCAAAAATCGACGCAAGCCAGTGCGCTCACGAATTTTCTTAAGCTCATTTGCTATGTTATCTACGCCCAAAGGAAATCGTTCAATAGGTACAACAGTGCCTAACAAATCAGTTACAGAATAATCCATAAAAACCTCTGGATAAGACAAATTTCTGAATGGAAACAACTATGCGTCATGGTGGTCAGGAAGCGCTGGAGGCGGTGTCGCAACTCCAGCGACAACTCTTTGACGGACTGCCTCAAAAAGCAAAATAGTTGTTGCAGCGGAGACATTAAGAGAATCGGCACGACCAAGCATAGGTATCCGCACCTTAAGGTCTGCTTCATTCATCCAAGTATCTGTCAAACCGAATTGTTCGTTTCCGACAACAAGTGCTACGCGACCGGTCAGATCTACCTCGTAATGCAATGCTTCTGCATGAGGAGTAGCAGCCAATGTCTTAAAACCGAGGCTTCGCAAAAATTCCAAACCCTCACGACTGGTACACTCGACAACAGGCATAGAAAAAAGGACACCGGTTGAAGCGCGCACAACATTAGGATTGTAGATATCGGTACAGCGATCGCAAACGATAACAGCATCAGCGCCAGCAGCATCGGCAGAGCGTAAAATCGTGCCCAAATTACCAGGCTTTTCAATCGTTTCAGCGACAATAACAAGCGCATGCTCACCAAGGCGTGAGCGAAGCTCATCTAGTGTAAAGGATGGTTGAGGACCGACGGCTAGCAACCCCTCGGGGCGCTCGCGATATGCCATCTTTTCAAAGACAGGCGCACTGCAAGAATATATTTCTGCACCAGCCTCGCGAGCTCGCTCTATAATCTTCGGCTCGTTAATACCTTTTAAGAAAAGCTCCTCACAATAAAAAAGCTGCACTGGTGCATACCCATGGTCAAGTGCCCGTTTAATCTCGCGATATCCTTCAGAAATCATCTGTTTCAATTCATCGCGATGCGAGCGTTGTCTTAGCTTGACGACATTCTTAACCTTGGGGTTGGCAAGGCTCGTTATTTCTACAGTTGCATTCACCTTGCAGCGGCCCTTTCTGCTGCCAAAATCGTATTTTTCATAAGCATTGCGATAGTCAATGGGCCAACGCCGCCGGGAACAGGCGTGAGCTTTGAAGCCACTTGCGAAGCAGAAGCAAAATCAACATCACCAACAAGCCTGTACCCTCGGACAGCCTTTTCATCAGGAATACGATTAACGCCGACATCTATAACAACGGCCCCCTCCTTAATCATATCGCCAGTTACTGTCATAGGACGCCCCGACGCAACAATCAAAATATCGGCCTGCTTCGTAAAATAGGCAAGATTTTTTGTCCCGGTGTGGCATACTGTCACTGTGGCATTACCACCTGGAGCCTTACGCATAAGCAATGACGCCACAGGCTTACCGACAATATTGCTTCTCCCGATAACAACCGCATGCTTGCCATCGGTATCAACTCCACACTCTATCAGAAGCTGAATAATACCATGAGGCGTGCAAGGCAAAAAGCATTCCTCGCCAATCGACATCCTACCAACATTCACATCGGTAAAACCATCGACATCCTTTTCGGGTAAAATCGCCTCAATAACCTTTTTCTCATCAATTTGCTTTGGCAAAGGCAACTGCACCAAAATACCATGAATCTCAGGATCGGCATTAAGCTTGTTGATTTCTTTAATGACATCCGCTTCTGTGGAATCGGCAGCCATACGGATTTCACGCGACATCAAGCCGTCCGACTCGCACGCACGCTCCTTTGCTGTCACATACGAAACCGATGCCGGATTATCACCAACAAGAATAACACCCAATCCAGGGACAATACCCTTCTCTGCCTTTAGGCGCGCCGCTGCCATTGAAACCTCGGTGTGCCACTTCTTTGCGACGGCCTTTCCGTCAATAATTTCCGCTGCCATTAAAACCTCGAACCAATGGAAACTCCAAAATAAAAAGAACCATCAACCTCTAAAACACCCTCGGCGTCATCGCCCTCGCCAACAACCTCACGATTCTCAACAAGGCCACCTTCAAGCGTCAGGCTGAAATCCTCCGTAAAATCTATAATGGTGCCAACGCCAAACCGACAATCCGAAATGGTAAGGTCCTCAAGTTTACTCTCATTCTCTTCATCAAGAGCGTATGTTGTATTATTCCACTCAAAGACGCCATAAAGACCAATAGGTCCAAGCTGAGTCTTTATAAGCGAACGGGGCATTGCAAGCTCCAATAGGAACATATCGCTGGGCTGCCATGCCAAACCGACATAAGGCATTACGGTCTGATCCCAGCCAATGCGAACCTCGCCACCCGCCATAAAAGAAAGCTCAGGTTCAAGAGAATAATAGAGAATACCGCGGAATGGGCACGCAAACATATTACCGCCAATCGCCTCAATATCACCATAAAATCCTGGAGCGGCCCCCAATTCAAATGACCACTTGTTTACAAATCTCCATACAAACTGAACATCCAAAGGCAAATTGACTAAGAATCCTGGGATGTCGTCAATTCCGCTGTCATCCATAATAATGGTAAAGAGAGGATTCAATGACAAGGTCAAATCGGAACCTATGAAATTACGGAATTCCGCAAATCTATATTGCATGGCAAGCTCCAAGGATGAAAAAGATTCCTTCCCCACAGTATCTCCGGCTCCAAGATAATTAAAACCATAGATCAAATGAGAAGAATTATCGGAATCTAAAAATACCGAATAAAGGTCTGTAAACTCAATTCCCGAGTTGGAAGATGGTACAACAGGCGCAGGCTGAAGATAATTTTCTCTTACAACCGGTGCTGGAGCAACAGGCACTTGACGCCGTGCGGCTGGCTGTGAAACAGGCTGAACGACCTGCCTAGGCGCCGGTTGCGAAACTGGCTGTGCTACCGGGCGTGAAATGGGTTGTGCCGTAGGCTGCGTAACAACTGGTCTTGATACGGTATTCGCAGGCCTGGCAGAAGTTGTAGGTGCAATCGTCTGGCGGTCTCCCCTTACTGGCCTACGAGTCGGCATGTGAGGATCCTCCCACCCAGCCGACGCAACCAGAGCAATAAATACAGAAATCAAAGCAAGCTTATAACTCTTATTATTATTCATCTTCATTCCTTATCAGTTACAACAAGTGACTATTATTCTATCAAGAATTATAAATCTTTGCCAACCTCAATTTTGACTTAAAGGTGTCAGGCTATTACACTTGACATCTTACAGTAAACTTTCTATATTGAGCCCAAAATTTAACTTCATGCTAAGAATTATCCAAATCTATAATCTCATTTCCTAAAACAACAGCAATTATTCTTAAACTACAAAGCTAATACATCTCCGCCAACTCTGATAATATTTGAATTTGGGATTGGATACTGGCAAAATTGGCACATTTTTGCGACTATAGCTACATCTATACTCTCAAAAAGGGAGTTTGGCAAGATATTTAGGTACACTTCCCCATTCGGGGCGGTAGGCTCCGTTTAAGGTGATGGTATTTTGTCGGGTTCTTTTCTTAGCCTTGGAATGAAACTGGGGATTTTTGGAGGTCTCTTGCTGAATAGAGTTTTATGCCATCCCAGTTTTTACATAGGCCGATGCCTCTTGCGCCTGTTTTTCTACCAAG
>JAZUMF010000049.1:0-3345 GCA_045603485.1 Kiritimatiellia bacterium
ACTGCAACAACTCCGAGGTTACGCTACTCTTGTGGAGCGACAACAGTTTTAAAAATACCTTCTTGGGCGGTACGAAGTGTGCCGGTATTGCGGCTCTGGCTAATTTAGGAGGTACAATCATCATCTCCAACCTTAACGAAACCGCCGCATTGAATGTGAAGGGTGGCAACATCGGTTCCGGTTCCGGAGAATGCGGAGCGGCGGGCATCGGCGGCGGACACCAGCAGAATGGCGGCACCATCGTCATCCGCGGCGGCATCATCAATGCGACGGCCGGCGCCCAGAGCGGCAACGCGGGCGGCGCGGCCATTGGCGGCGGCTACAAGGGGAGCGTGACCGCCGTCATCATCTCCGGCGGCACGGTAACGGCCAACCCAGTGCACTGCGGCGCGGGCATCGGCTCCGGTCGAGGGGCCTCCGCCGGATATGTGGAGATATCAGGCGGGACGGTGACCGCGAAGGGAATCAACACCTACAGCTCGGCCATCGGCCCGGGCTATCAAGGAAGCGGAGGCACCATCGTCATCTCCGGCGGCACGGTGACGACATCTGCGGGCCTCGTGGGCATCGGCGGGTCCAAGATGAGCATTCGGATTTCGGGCGGGACGGTCAGCACATCCGCCCAGAACAACGGCATTGGCGGCGGCAGCTCCAATGTCACGATCAGCGGCGGACGGATCACGGCGTCCACCATCGTGGCCACCTCTTCGACAGCCATCGGGGGCGTGTCGTCGAAAGTCGCGATTTCCGGCGGCACCATCAAGGCGACCGGCAAGTACCAGGGAATCGGCCGGAACTCCAGCGGGACGGCGGGCACGGTCACCATCACTGGCGGCTCAATCGTGCAAAGTCCTGTATTGGCAACTCCGGTTCCGCTTCCGACAGACGGCACAAGCCGCGTCTACGAGCTTACCATACAAGGACTAACACCGAATGCCGCCGCGCAAGTTACAGGGCTTCCCAATAACTACGGGCTTAACGATGTATATGCCGATGCAAACGGGCAGATTTATGTCTATCTTCCAAACGGAACCGGAGAATTTTTTGTTGAGGGGACTGCATACACCTACTATATCGAGGACAATCCATCATCAGCCTTTCTTGCTTCTGAAAAATTTGATATTGTCTTTGCTAATGCCAATCATGACAAAGGTACTATAAGTAATACAGGAGGAGCCTATTCTGGCGGCATGCGTGTATCTGTCGTCGCAACACCGCTTTCCGAGAACTTTGTCTTTGATAAGTGGACGGGTAACTTGCCCGATGGCGTCAATGCCCGTTCGCCTGAGATCTCATTCATTACAGGCTCCGGTGATGTTTCGTTGACGGCGAACTTTGTCGACGCACTCCGCGTGAACGGCCGTTCTGTTGGATATGGCAGCGGGGACGGTTGGACTTATTCCGACAATAGACTTACTCTCACTAATGCAGGACCTTTCGTCATTCACGGAACGAGCACCTATTCGCGTATCTTCGTTGATGCAGACTGCACGATTGTAGCATCTAACCTCAATCTCAGCGCACAAGAGTTTACATCACCGGCATTGGACTGCAACTTCCATGATGTTGCGCTGAAGCTGTGGAGCGACGCCCCCTACCGCAACGCCCTCTACGGCGGAAAGAACAGGGCGGGCATTTCAGTCGTATCTACGAATATCGCGCGCGCAGATTGCGGCGCAAAGCTAACAATCACTGCTCTTAATGACGCCGCTGCGCTCTATGTGGTCGGCGGTCCCTTCACCAGCGTCAGCACCGCGGGAAGCGCGGGCATCGGCGGGGGACCCAGCCAGCACGCCGGAACAATCGACATCCGCGGGGGAACCGTCACAGCGGTCGCTGGAACCTTGGGCAGCACCGATGGCGCGCCGGGCATCGGCGGCGGCTACAAGGGGAGCTATCATGCGATCACGATTTCCGGCGGCACGGTCTCGGCCACCGGGACGCATTGCGGCTCGGCCATCGGCACTGGCCGCTCGGGAGCCAAGGGCGGCGTCATCGCGATTTCCGGCGGCAGGGTCACCACCTCGGTTGCGGGCGGCGTCACCTACGGCTACACTATTGGCGGGGGATATCAGTCATCAGGTGGCACAATAAAGATATCGGGAGGAACCGTTTCTGCGCCATCAGGGATAGGTGCGCCGGAATCCGGTGCAGTAGTGACGATTACCGGTGGTTCTGTTTCTCAGTACGAGGTGAATAAGCCTGCTCCCACAGATGGCTCTCAGCGAGTTTACCGCGTGACGACTACGGTACTGAACGGCAACACACCAGTCAAGAATGCAAAGGTTTCGGTCAGGGTATTGCGTAATTACGGTACGAACGACATCTACACCGATGCCAGTGGTAAGCTTTACTTCTATTTACCGAATGGTACGCGCCGCTTCCGTGTTGATGATAATCGCTACCAATATACAGTCAATTCGGCAAATACCACAGCAGTGCAATTTTTTGAGTGGCCGACAATACTATCAATAGAGTAATAAAAAAGTGAAGAATTTTGGTGTTTTTTTAGGTTGAAGGTGCGCCTTCGGCGCAGTACGCGAAAGCTGAGTTAGTATTGAATCGCCAACGCGATTGAAGCGTCGCTGCACGCCCCCAAAGGCTCCGCCTCGGTGGTGCGCATAGCGACGCTTCACCCTTATGGGGTGCGTGAAATTGGAAAGGTCTGTCCCCAGAAAAGTTAGGTAATAGGTAATAAGTAATAGGTAATAGGTAAATTGGGAAGGACTGTCCCCTTAGAAAGTTCTTTCACAAGAAAATGACAAACTCCGCACTTCTTACCTTTTACCTCTTACTTCTTACTTCTTACTTCGTACCTTTGTTTAGGTAATAGGTAATAATGCAGATAAATTGCAGCTTGGTTCTTAAAGGTTATTAGGTGGCAATTTTGACAGTAAAGACAGTTTGCGAGTTTTACAGTTTTAATTGGGAAGGACTGTCCCCTTAAAAGGTTTATACTAGACCAAAATGAGAATCTTGTGCGGAACATTTCTAAATGTTGCCAATGTGAAAGTGTTGCCAATACCAAATCCAATTTCCAATTGGGAACTGGCAACATTGGAACTGGCAACACTTGCACACTGGCAACATTAAACAAGATGTTTGCTCGAGCCATCGTGGGAACGGGTCTTATCTCGCGCAGAGCCGCAGAGACGCAGAGATATTATGATAGTTGGTCGTTTGGAGGTTAAAATGAGATTACGGTGCGGAACAAAATTTGGGATGAACAAGTGTAATAGTGTGACACTTATAAGGTTCTTTGTGAAAGCATTACCTTTCATAAACTAAACTTGATACAACTTGTTAGTTGTATCCAATTTAATAACACTGCGTCATTTGCGACAT
>JAZUMF010000050.1:0-18462 GCA_045603485.1 Kiritimatiellia bacterium
AAGGGATAAATAACAAAATTAAAGTGATAAAACGAATGGCATATGGCTTTCATGATTTTGAATACTTTCGCTTGAAGATACTTGCAGCAACTGGTTATTTGAAAGCATTACCTTTCATAAACTAAACTTGATACAACTTGCTAGTTGTATCCAATTTAATAACACTGCGTCATTTGCGACATCAAATGATGTCTTGTGTTTTTATATAAAAAATATTAAACCTTCATAAAATGTTGCAATGTAATAATATATGTAAAAATTTTACGGGGGGGGGTGATTTCAAAGCAAAAAATTTGACAATCGTTTTTATAAAGGATAAATTATTAGCATTAGGTTAAATAAAAGACTTTCTCGGAATGCGTGTTCCAGGTTTTTTATGTAAACTTGATTTTACGACCTATACGACCTAATTGTATAGCGGTTAATTTGTTAAGGATAATGTTGGGGGCAATATGAAAATCAAAGTCTTTGCGGCATTTGCCGTTCTTGCAATAACATCTTCATTTGCAGGTAATACATATTATGCCTCACCTGATGGGCTTGCAGACGCAGACTGCCTCTCTCCGGCGACGGCAGGCACGATTGCCGCCGCCTATGCGCTTGCATCTTCCGCGGAAAGTGCCGCTGCAGGAGATGAGATTGTGCTTATGCCCGGTGTGTATGACGGCTCTAGCGCCGGGGGACACTTTCCTCTTACAATCGATAAAAAGTTTTTAACTGTCAGAAGCTCTTCGGGCTTGCCGGAAACAACAACGGTTATCGGTCCCGGTTCGGCAGAAAATCTTACGGCCTTTAATGTGTCGGTACAGGCTGGTGCGCCGATTATTAAAGGTATTTCATTTACAAATTTCTTTAATACCATTGTTAACAAAGCAGGTATATTGAACGGGTCCTCAAAAGCAAGCGCAACACTTGAAAACTGCGTTTTTTTGGCTAACAAGGGTAATTGGGGGACCGTTTCGTACGGGATACTTAAGAACTGCAAATTTATTGCTAACCGCGGTACGCAAAATTCGGTGACCAGATTTTCAAATTGCTACGATTGTTATTTTGAAGGAAATGAAGGAGGCTACGCCTCGGTACAAGGCGAAGAATTTTTTAATTGCTTCTACACCAACAATCCTACGGGTGCCGTCAGCGGTAATGCCGCAACGGTGGTTTCTAATTGCACTTTTATCGCAAACAGGTCCGCTATGGGCGCCGGGGTTAATTTGGCGGGCTCGATTTATGATTCAAATTTCATATCCAATAATGTTACAAAAGACGGCGCCGCCATTTATGGCGCATCCAGCGCTTATGCCAAAGTTTACAGATGTCAATTTTACGGCAATGTGGCCACTACCGGCGGCTCGGGAACAAGATTCTGCAATGTTTATGATTCGACCTTTGATTCAAATTCCGGAATCGCATCGTTTGAGGGTGGCGAGTTTTTCAATTGCTTCTATACAAATAATTCTTCAGGGGCAATCAACTGCTCGGCGACCGCAGTCATTTCAAACTGCACTTTTATCGCGAACAGGGCGCGAAACGGCGCCGGTGTGCGAGGCGCCAAGGCGATATATGATTGCAGCTTTATCACTAACACGATTACACATGACGGGTGTGCCGTTTATGGCAGCTCTGACGGCAGCACTAAGATATATAACTCTTATTTCTACGGCAATGTAGCACCTCAAGGAGGTTCGGCTACATACAATTGCAGCGCTTATAATTCTAAGTTCGTCTCGAATATCGGAAGAGCGTGTTACCTCGGATCGGTATTTGAAAATTGTTATTTTACCAACAATATGTCAGGTGCTATTCAAGGTACCGCAAATTCAATAGTTTCAAATTGTCTGTTTATAGCCAATCGTGGTGTTAAATGGGGTGGCGCAATCTATAAAGCAAAGGCAATTTATGATTGCGTCTTTGTCACCAACGGCGCAACGGAAGCTTCCTCTATCTACAACGGCAATGAGTGTTACAGATCTTATTTTACAAACAATTATGCCTCTGTAAACGGCGGCGTTACCTATCTGACCTCCTGTTTTGATTGCATTTTTGTCTCTAATAGAGGCGCAGCCGGAGGTGCTTGTAATGGAGGCGCTTATTTTATCAATTGTTATTACACCAATAATTTCAGTTCCGGTTCTGCCGGGGCGATTCTGGCATCAAGCAGTTCGATTATTTCAAATTGTTATTTTGTCAACAACAGGAGCGTCAGCTATGGCGGCGCGACATACTCAGGCTCAGTATATGACTCAACATATATAACCAACACCGGCAGATATGGTGGCGCAACATACAAAGGAAGTGTTGACCGCTGCTATTTTTATGGAAATGTCGGCACAACATATGCTGGCGGTACACATCTTACCGATAGCCGCAATTCGATATATATCGGCAATAGTTCGCCGTCCGGCGGCGGTGCGGACAAGGGTTCATTCTATAATTGCTACTTCAGGGATAATTCCTCGACTTCAGGTGGAGGAATTATAGTTTCTGCGCCGGCATATCTTACGAATAACATTTTTATCAATAATCGAGGCCTACATGGAGCCGCCGTTAATACGGGAAGCGGTGCAAATATTGTAAATTGTATCTTCATAAGAAACAAAAGCTCTCAATCGGGCGGAATTATAGGCGGTAAGTATACTGAAACGACTTGGAAGGGTACCTTTATAAATTGTTTGATGGCTGAAAATTCAGCAGGTCCCTATTCGCCGATGTATGGGCGTCTTGTGACCGGAGACAGTGTATTTATAAACTGCACAATTATCAGCAACCAGTGTAACGCATCGGGCAAGATGTGGGCTCCTGCGTCCGGTGTTTTCACAAATACGCTGTTTCACGGAAATGCCAACTTCGATATTGAAAGAGGTGAGCTTGTAAATTGTCTTTTCGGAACAGTCAATATGGCTAATGTGACGACCAATAACGCTTGCATTGTCTTGGCGAATCCGCTTTTCAACCCCAAGAAGAATCCTAAGCACCCGTTTTATCCTCACAAGAGTTCCCCTGCAATCGATGCGGGAATTATCGTTCCCGAGTTGCTTTACACCAATATTGTCGAATTGGGTGGCACAAAACGCATTAAGGGAAAAACCGTTGATATCGGCGCCTATGAAACGCTGGGCCCTGGCACGCTCTTTGGCGTTCACTAGGGTGTTGGAGTCAGACTTTGACAGGCGAGTTTACTTAAGAGATGAGCTCTTTTGCAGTTAAAAGAAGGTCTCCGTCTGTTGGCGGGGCTTCCCATTTGGCGGTTTGAGCATTTCTTTCGATTTCGTCTAATTTTTCGTCGGCGTTTTCCGAGTCGGCGAAAAATGCCTCCCACCTCTTTGCATAGTAATTGCCGAGCATCCCTGCCAGCTGATGGTGTGCATAATCGTCAAGATTTGAATGAGGTTCGTTTACCCAGGTGGTAAACATTCGGCGTAATGCCCTGACTCCTCTTTCTCCGGCCCGCTTTAGCGCGCGATTTTCCCATGTGTCGAGTCTGAATGCGGTTGTGCAGGCTAGAAGCCCGTCTGTCTTGTAGATTAAAGAGATGAACTTTCTTCTGGCATTTTCATCGTCCTTCAGGCTTGGCACGAGAGCGCGGGCTCTGTCGGAAAGAACCTGTCGGAAGATATCTGTAAAATCAAAGCGGAATGTTTCAAGCTTCAATATTTCGGGGAATGATTCCGCCACTTCAAGATAGAGGCGGGCCGCTTTTTCGACATCCGTCGGATTGTAGTAAAGCGCCTCGGGGCTGCCCCATGTTGAAGACTTCTTGACATCCCATGCGGGGCGGGCGCATATCAGCGATTCAGAGCAGCCTTCCTGCTGCCTGTCGATATTCCAAATTGACGATGCGAGGAGGTGAAGTGCCTTGTTTATGCGAGAATCTTCAATCCCATAACGGCGTTTTGCATAGTCGGCAAGCCAACCTTCAAGCTTTCCTGCCCCGTTTACCGTATCGTGATTGAAAAACTGGTCGGTAAAAAGGTCGTAGAAAAGAGGGTTTGAGTCCAGCCCTTCTGATTCTAGGGCATAGCCCCGTAATGTTGCGCCATTTTCGCCTTTCAGGTGGTTGCTGAGATTGATGAGTGGTGCCATCCCTCCATACATGCCTTCATTGCCGCCGAAGTTGAGAAGCTCTCCCCATATCCAGGATATTTTACCAAAGCTGCGAGGGAAGTGGCCTTTTGATGACATATTTCTATCGAGGACGATAATGCGCGTCTTTTCAGCCTCAAGTCCTTCCAAGAGGTCTTGTCTGGGAGCCTCGCCCCAGCAGCTAATGCACCATGTGGCACCTGGTGACGCGATTTGCTGTTCGCGCTGCATTGCGGCAGCTATGGCTGGGCAATTTACATCCTTCGCGATACCGCCCTCACTGAAGAGGTTTCCTACAAAAAATTTGGGATTGGAAATTCCATATACCTCATATAGACGCTTGTACCAAAGCTTTGCCAGCTTTGAATAAGATTTTGTAGTGGCGTCCAGTAGAATCGGCCGTTTCAGTCCGCCAGCCCAATGTCCTTGATTGTATATCTTGGCGTCGGGCCACTTTTCTCCCGTAATAACTTCGGCGGCGCTATTTGGAAGAAGTCCTGTGAATCCTTGAAGCATAGGCTCGATTCCTAGGCTTCGCATTTCAGCAACGAGCCAGCGACCGAGCTCCGCCTCTTCATCAATCCGCTCGGGTGGAAGTGGCGCGCCAAGCCCCTCCATGACACCGCAATTAACCCACGACTGAGCCATCTCATCGGGGATATAGGCGGCGATTTGCTCCTCCGAGAAGCCGGCATCCCTTAGGAAAAGCTGCCAGACCTTCATGTTGCCTGCAACAACAAGGGCCGATGTGAAGCCTGAGAGGGCAAGGCGATCAAGGTTTTTGCGCCAGTCCTCTTTATCGTAAAAAGCGAAAGAATATGAAAACACGCAATAATTGTATGCGTGCAAATGCGGGAGCACAGGTTTCACAAATAAAGGTTCTTCGGGGAGAGGCCAGGTATCGGGGACTCGATTTCCGCAACGGCTCCAATGCCCTTTTGCGATTTCTCTGATATATCTGCCAACTGCGGCTGCGGCGCGGTTTTCGTCAGTTGCGCTGATAAGAATCTTTCCGTTATCGGCAGAGACCACAGCATGAGGCTCTTTGGCGTCAAGCTTCGTAAAGACAAAGCCGTCGGCCGCCTGCTTGCCTGCGAACCGCTCCAATACTCCGCGAGCGGCGGGAAATATCTCACTGCGGCAATCGTTTTCAGAAGTATTTTTTTGTGATGTTTTCATTTTGTAATTATAACATTCCCATCCCGATTATACAAAAAATTTGTTTGGAAGGAAGAAGATTATGGTATAATCTCGTGTAAAAAGAGAGGTTTTTATGAAAGAATTGAAATGTCCAAAGTGCGGTAATGTTTTTTCAGTTGATGAGGCGGATTATTCCTTTATTCTGCAGCAGGTGAAAACAACCGAATTTAATGCTGAAGTGGAGAGTCGCCTTTGTGAACTTCGCAAGAATGAGGAGACGAAGGCGGAGATGGCTCTTGCGAAGGTGCGCGCAGAGGCTTCTGATTCCCTCAAGAAAAAAGAGGTGGAGATCGCAGAACTCAAGGCCTCTGTCGAAAGGAAAAACGAGGAAATCAGTCTTGCGCTACTTAAAAAGGAAAGGGAAGACCTTCAGGTTATTACTGGGAAGGATGCGGAAATCGCAGAGCTTAAAGCCGCTGTCGAAAAGAAGGGTGAAGATATCCGCCTGGCCCTTTTAGAAAAGGAAAGGGAAGGCCTTCAGGTTATTGCCGGGAAGGATGCGGAAATTGCAGAACTTAAAGCTATGATTGCCAAAAGGGATGGAGAGACCAAGGCGAAGCTTGCTGAAAAGGCGGTTGAGGAACAGGCTCTTATCGTCCGCAAGGATGCCGAGATCTCAAATCTTAAGGCTGAATTTGAGGCACAGCTCAAACTGGCAAACGAGCAAATCGCCTTCTACAAGGATATGAAGGCGAAGATGAGCACCAAGATGATTGGCGAAACGCTTGAGCAACATTGTTCAAGTCTGTATGAGCAGTTTATGCGATTCGCTTTGCCGACGGCTGTTTTCGAAAAGGACAATGAGGTAATCGACGGAACTAAAGGCGATTTTGTTTTCCGAGATTATGCCGCGGACGGAACTGAATATGTGTCTATCATGTTTGAGATGAAGAATGAGGCTGATACTACAGCCACCAAGCATAAGAACGAGGACTTCTTCAAGAAACTTGATGCGGATCGCAAAAATAAGAAGTGCGAATATGCGGTGCTTGTTTCAATGCTTGAATTGGATAACGATATCTACAACGCCGGAATTGTGTCAGTGTCAAAAGGCTATGAGAAGATGTATGTTGTGCGTCCGCAATGCTTTATTCCCATCATTACGCTTTTAGTTCAGTCGTCGCGTAAGGCAATGGAGTATAAGTGTGAAGTTGCGGAAATGCGCCGACAGTCAATAGATGTGTCAAACTTTGAAGATAAGCTTCAGGATTTTCAGAAGAAGTTCGGCTACAACTGCCGTCTTGCGAAGGAGAAATTTGATACGGCGATAAAAGAGATAGACAATTCCATCAAAGCGCTTGAGGCGACAAAGCAAGCGCTTCTCGGCAGCGAGAATAATCTTCGTCTCGCAGATGAGAAGGTTGAAGGGCTTACGATTCGCAAGCTTACCTATGGCAATCAGACTATGCAGGCGAAATTCGCCGAAGCAAGGGCAAGTCGGGTAAGCGAGGAAGATTCATAGAAGCCACTCGGCTGAGGACGGCACGGAATCTATATCTCTAAAGTCGTTTTATTTATTGGTATTGTCATTTGTTTTTGGTAATATTGTTTTTAGGATTTTATCATGAAAACAAAGACTTTTTATCTTTCTCCAAAGGGATGCGACAAGGGTGACGGTTCGGCGCGCAGTCCTTTTGCGTCGTTGTCTCAGGCTTTTAAGGCCGCGCGAGATGTTGATAGCGCGACTGTTATTTTGAAGTCAGGAGAATATAAGCTTTCAAAGCCTTTGGCTTTGGGTACCAAGGACGCTCGCATCTCCGTTAAGGCGGCACCTGGGGCGACGGTTGTCGTTTCGGCTCTTAGGGATGTCACTTCATGGCGGGTTGAGCCTGACGGCCTCTGGTCCGCACCGATTCCCTGGGTGACTTCACGCGAGAAGGGCTTTCGTCAATTTTTCGTTAATGGCGAGGCGAGAGCTAGGGTGGTCTATCCCAAAAACGGCGGTTTGCTTGAGGCTCCCAAGAGCGAAGAGCGTCCGGAGGGCGTGAATTGGGAAGTGTGGACCCACAATACGCTGCGTAGCCGTTTTGAGATTAACAACGGCGATATCGATTCATCATGGGATATTGCAAATGGCGAGGTTGTCTTTTATCATTTTTGGGTCGATTCTCATGTTATTCCCAAAGGAGTCTCTATTGAGGGCGATAAGTCTTTTCTAGAGCTTGAAATTCCACTAAAGCGCGTACCTTTCGGCTATCCATATCGACTGTTTAATGTTATAGAAACGCTTAGCGAGCCGGGCGAGTGGGCGATAGATTACAAGAAGAAACGCTTGTACTACAAGCCTATGAAGGGTGAGTCTATTGATAAGTTCAAGGCTTCGGTTCCATCTATCGACAATCTTGTGACTATTGATGGCGCTTCGGATATTTCTTTCTCCGATATAATATTTAGAGGGTGTCGTTATGAGCTTCCGTACGGCCAGCGTAATGACGGGCAGGCGTCAAATCAAGTTCCGTCCGCGGTGATTATCCGCAACGCGAGCAGGTGTAACTTTGACGGTTGCAGATTTGAAGCCCTCGGTGGCTACGCCGTTGATTTGCTTAAAGGGACGCACGATTGCTCAATTACGCATTGCACCTTTACCGACCTCGCGGCCGGCGGTATCCGTATAAATTCAGGCATCGTAGCCTGGCACCGTGGTCAACCTGAGGATGTTATTGAGGATGTAAAGATTTATGATCCCCGATTGCTTTGCAGCAATAATGTGATTTCGGATTGCGAAATCTGCAATTACGGTCTGGACTTCCCGAGCGCGTGCGGCATTCTCATTATGCACGCCGAGAAGACTCAAGTGGTGCATAATCATATTCACGACGGCTATTATACGGGCGTTTCGTGCGGATGGATTTGGGGACACATGCCCAGCGTCAGCCGCGACAATGAAATCAGCTTTAACCATATCCACGATATCGGCAAGGGCCTTTTATCTGATATGGGCGCTGTCTATACATTGGGCGTTTCTCCCGGAACCCGTGTATGCAACAACTTGATTCACGGCATTGACGCGCGTCACTACGGCGGTTGGGGCCTTTACACCGATGAGGGCTCCTCCAATATCCTTCTTGAGAACAATGTCGTCTATGATACGAAGTTTTCCTGCTATCATATGCACTTTGGCCGCGAGTGCGTCGTCCGCAACAATATCTTTGGCGGCGGCAGAATAGATCAGCTTGCGCGTACGCGTCGTCAGGAGCATATCTCGTTTTACTTTTACAATAATATCGTCTATTGGACGCAGGGCAAATTCCAGACGGGTAATTGGAACGACGATTCCGACTACGACTTTTGTTTCTTCCCTGAGGTTACCCGTAAGATGCGTAAGTCTTTTGTCTCAGACTGGAATATTTACTACAATCCCAATTTGAAAAAGGACGAGCTTCGTTTCGATAAGGATATTTCGTGGGATGAGTGGGTTAAGCGTGGACAGGATATGAACTCTGTTTGGGCAGATCCAAAGTTTAAGAATCCTGGGAAATTTGACTTTACCCTATCAGAGAAGTCGCCTGCCTATAAGTTGGGCTTCAAGCCAATCGACATGTCAACGGTCGGTCCCCGCAAGAGATAATTTCAAGAAGGTGTCTTGTCATGAAAGCCGTAGTAATCCAACCTCCATATTCTAAAAATCTCGAAGATGCCGATTCGTTTTTCAACTATAAGCTAAACGAACTGGATAAGTGCGACGAGAGCGTTGACATTATCGTCTTGCCCGAGTATAGCGATGTTCCCGTAGCCACATCGACACGCGAGGAAACGCTTGCACTCCATGACAGGTATATCGAGCCGCTGCTTGCGAAGTCTATTGAGACGGCAAAGCGTTGCAATGCGATTGTCTTTGTCAATGCGTTGTCGCAGGAGCCGACTGGTTATCGCAATACGACTTACTGCTATGACCGAAAAGGCGTCCTTGTCGGCAAGTATTTTAAGAAGCATCTTCCGCCGCTTGAGCAGGAGGTGCTTAAATTGGATTCGGCGTATACCTACGAGCCTTCAGAGCCTTATGTGCTGGAAATCGAGGGGCTGCGCTACGGCTTTCTGACTTGCTATGACTTTTACTTTTACGAGGCCTTTGCCCGTATTGCACAAGAGGATGTCGACATTATCATAGGCTGTTCGCTTCAACGCAGCGACACTCATTCGGCAACGGAGATCATGTGCCGCAATCTCGCCTATAATACCAATGCCTATGTTTTGCGTTCGTCCGTGAGCTTTGCCGAGGATTCAAAGGTCTGCGGCGCCAGTATGGTTGTGGCTCCTAACGGTGATATCCTCGCAAATATGGAGGGGCGTTTCGGAAGTGTTGCGGTCGCATTTGATCCTAAGGTTAAATATCTTAAACCTGCTGGCTTTGGAAATCCCCCCGCTCCGCATTACAAGTATATCGAGTATGGCCGCAAGCCCTGGCAATACCGTAATGGCGGCAGTGCAATGATTGCTCCCGATCTCTATTTGCCGTATCCGCGTGTCTGCGCTCATCGCGGCTTCAGCTGCATCGCGCCCGAAAACAGCATGCCGGCATTTGGCGCCGCAATCGCGCTCGGCGCGGAGGAGATTGAGTTTGACCTCTGGGCAACGGCCGATGGTGAAATCGTTTCTTGTCATGACCAGACTCTAGATCGTGTAAGCGATGGCCACGGCAAGGTTACGGATAAGACGCTTGAGGAGCTAAAGGGTATTGACTTCGGCTCTAAGTTCGGCGAAAGCTTCAAGGGGCTTCCCGTTGTGCTTTTTGAAGATATTCTTAAGAAATTTGCCGGACAGGTCATTATGAATGTCCATGTCAAGACCGTTTCCGATGAATACGATCAAAAGGCCATGGAGCGTATTGTCGCCCTTATCAGGAAGTATGAGTGCGCTCCTTATGTTTACTTTATGATTGTTCATGATGGTGTGATAAGGCAATTTCTTGATTATGCTCCCGATATCCGTATGTGCGTAGGTCACGATACAAAGCGTCCTTGGGAGATTGTCGACAGAGCGATTGCCCTCAAGGCCCACAAGGTGCAGCTTTACAAGCCGTTCTTCGATCAGAAGATGATTGATAAGGCCCATGAGCATGGAATAATCTGCAATGTCTTTTGGGCGGACGATCCGAGCGAGGCGGTAACCTATTCGCGAATGGGTATCGATACAATATTGACCAATAATTTCAATAATGTGGCTCAGGCGCTGAGGGGTAAATGATTTGGCAACTGCCTAAACGAACGCTGGCTATTGAGCGCCCACTGATAATGGGCATATTGAATGCAACGCCCGACTCCTTTTCCGACGGCGGGCAATTCCCGGACAGTCGCGATGCCGCCCTTGCGGCAATGGAGATGATTGCAGAGGGTGCCGATATTATCGATGTCGGAGGCGAGTCTACGCGTCCAGGGGCAACACCCGTACCTCCCGAAGAGGAGGAGCGACGAATAATCGGTGTCGTTGAGATGGCGCGTTCAATGTCTGATGTGCCGATTTCAATAGATACGCGCCATGCAAGCGTCGCAAGGGCTGCGTTAAAGGCCGGTGCGGATATTATCAATGATGTCTCTTCGCTGGCAGATCCAAAGATGGCTGATGTCGTCCGCGAGTACAATGCGGCGTTAGTCCTGATGCATGGCTATGATGAGCATGTCAACGGGATTAAGGGTAAGGGTGGCATCGAAGATGTGAAGAGCTTCCTTCAATCGCGCCTAAGTTTTGCCCAAGGCTGTGGAATACCTTTTTCCGCGATTGCGCTCGATCCCGGCTTCGGTTTCGGCAAAGATACCGTCGAAAACATTTCGCTGCTTAAAGATTTAAGAGGGCTGGAGGTGCTTGACCGTCCAATATTGGCTGGGCTTTCCCGCAAGCGCTTTATCGGTGAGATTACCGGCGAAAGAGATCCGCAGGCTCGAGATTCCGGCTCGCTTTGCGCAATGCTCTACACGGTTTTCAATGGAGCGGCGATCGTTCGTGTTCACAATGTCAGAGCGGCTCATAGCGTCCTGAAGGTCGCCGATGTCTTTGGAAAATGTTGCTGATGCCCCGAATTTATAGGCGGCGCATGGCTGTTTAGCGTAAGGCGTGCCAATGACCCTCATCGGGAGAAAAATCGGCTTTTATCGCTAATTCCCAAACCTGTATGCGCTCAAATTGGGTCGTCCGATTGAGATTTAAGGCCTTTTCTTGCTCATTCTCTCTGTGCCGAAAATTCTCTCTGTTTTTTTACAAAAATATTTTGTTGCCGAATTTTTCTCTTTATGGTATTATATTTGCATTGATTTGCGTGGCGAAAGTAGCTCAGTTGGTTAGAGCCCCAGATTGTGGATCTGGTTGTCGCGGGTTCGAGTCCCGTCTTTCGCCCCATTTTTTTAATGAGGTATTGAAAATGAGCCAGCATCGCAGTCTTAAAGGCAGTAGCACTATTACAGTTAAGCGCAATGTTTTGAAGCGTTTCGAGCGCATTAACCTTCTTCAGGAGCGCGGTCAGTGGAAACCAGGTGACCGTGGTCAGGGTCTTCGTAAGACAAAGCCTGCGGAATAATTCTTTCAGGTCTTGGGCGTAGCAGATGAAGATCGTTAAGACGCCCTGCGAAATGCAGGATATCGCACGAAAAGTTCATGCGTGTGGTAAGTCAATTGCGGTCGTCCCTACTATGGGTTATCTCCATGAGGGCCATCTTTCGCTTGTAGATCGTGCTAAGAAGGAAGCAAGTTGCGTCGTTTTGACGCTTTTTGTGAATCCTATACAATTTGGCCCCAACGAAGACTATGAGGTCTATCCTAGGGATGCCGAGCGTGACGCCAAGCTCTGTGAGGAGCGTGGCGTTGACTTTTTGTATATGCCTGAGGTTTCAGACATGTACGCACCGAATGCAAGTGTCTTTATTGACGAGACCTCCCTTTCTACGCATTTGTGTGGTGCCGTCCGTCCAGGACATTTTCGTGGCGTCTGTACCGTTGTAACTAAGCTTTTCAACGCCACGATGGCTGATGTAGCCATTTTTGGGCAAAAAGATGCCCAGCAGGTCGCTGTTATCCGCCGAATGGTTCGCGATCTGGATATTCCCGTCCGCATTGTCATGTCTCCGATTATCCGCGAGGCTGATGGCCTTGCGATGAGTTCCCGCAATACCCGTCTCAAGGGTGATGAGCGCCGTATGGCTCTAGGCCTCTCCCGCGCTCTCGCCGCCGCCAAGGCAGCTTATGATGCAGGTGAACGGGATGCTGATTTGATTCGCGCACTTATGCGTTCTACGATGGAAGCCAGCGGACTGGTAGTAGATTATGCCTCCGCCGTTGATTACGATACGCTTGAGGATATTGCTTCCGTCGGCCCGAATACTTTGTTGGCTCTTGCTGCTTTTTGTGGTTCTGTTCGTTTGATTGATAACTGCATTTTGTAAGTGCTCTATTAGAGGAGTGTCGTAGCGTTATGCAACCGCCAAAATACGAAATTGGACGCATTCTTGCGGGTGATAAATCCGCTGTTGAAGCTGCCGCAAAGGAATTGGCGCTTCAGCCTATTGACGATGTCCGTCTTGTTGATGGTAATGATACCGGCTTTTTGTCTTCCCGTACGACAATTCAAAATGAGGCTGTTGTGACGGGGCCAGGTACATTCGCCGGCAAGTTTCAGCGAACCTTGCGCTTTAAGCCCTCTCGTAAGCCCGGCTGGTGGATCAAGCGAACCGATCTGAATGAGCAGCTTCCCATTGAGGTGGCAACCCACAACATTTGGACTGCCGCAAGAAACATTGTGCTTCGCAGCGGCAATCCGCACAACTACCTTCGCATGGTTGAGCATATAGTTGCTCTTCGCGCAGGACTTGGCATTGATGATTTGGTGATTGAAACCGATTCGGGAGATCCTCCGCTCTTTGACCGCAGCAGCCTTGATCTCGTTGAAGCGCTCGAAGAAGCGGGTATTGTCGCCTCTTCAGCAGGGAGCGAGCCTGATTATATCACCGTCGCAGAACCTGTGACTATCGGCGGCGATAGAGGTGATTTCGTCACTCTCCTGCCGGCAGAGCCAGGATGCCGCAAGCTCCGTATGGATGTGGCCATTAACTGGAATTCTGTTATTGGCAAGCAACGCATTCTCTTTGATGTTTCCCGCGACAACTTTGTCTTTGGTGCAGGTGCGCGCACAAATGCCACACAGCAGCAGATGACATTGGCGCACACCATTGGACTGCTCTTCGCCGATACCAGAAACCTAGGCTACACCAAACAGAATATTTTGATTCACGGTCGTAAGCGTTATGTCAATACTCCAATGCCGCAATTCAATTTGAACGGCCGCAACTTTGAGCCTGTTTGGCATAGGGCAACGCTGGATTTGCTGGCGGCAATTGCATTGCTGGAGGGCGGAAGGTTTGTCGGTACGGCCGTTTCCTACCGTGCGGGTCATGTCCTCGATACGCGGTTTATGACGCTGCTTGAGCTCAATGATGTGCTAGTTCCCGCAAAGTAGTCAAGTCGGGTAGATTGACTATCAGAGTCAAACAGGTAAATTGAAGCTTTAGAACGAAAGGTCCGGAGTCGCGTCTAAAAGAAGAGCGTCCGGGCCGGTTACGCCAACGCCTGTTCCCGCCAGCGAGGCAATCATGGCGGCGTTGTCTCCGCAATACTTTGGCATAGGCAAGTAGATTGGAGTGCGAGCTGATTTGGCAACTTCCGTCAGGCGGTTTCGTAGCGCCGCATTAAGAGAAACGCCACCGCCGACGGCAAATCCCTTGTAGCGTTTGGCGCGGAGAGCCTTTTGAATACGGGTTGCAAGAGCCTCTACAATTGCGCTTTGGTAGGCGGCGGCTATATTGCAAATGTCCTCGTCGCACTTTACGGGATTGCGCTCGAGATATGTGCGGAGAGAAGTTTTGAGACCGCTGAAGCTGAAGCAAAGCTCCGCATTGAGATTGCCGAGGGCAGGGGAGTCGGGAGAAATGCGTCCTTGAGGGAAGCGAATGTGACTATAATCCGTTGCCTTATCGGCAGCCTTCTGAATCGCAGGACCTCCGGGATAGCCGAGCCCAAGCAGTTTTGCCGCTTTGTCAAAGGCTTCGCCTGCGGCGTCGTCCAAAGTCTGCCCTAAAATTTTGGGTATGCCGTCATTGCCTATTTCGGCAACCGTTGAGTGTCCGCCAGAAACAACAAGCGCCAAGAGTGGAAGCGAATCGGAAAGCTTTGGCGCGTCAGGGGAGAGAAATGCACTTTGAATATGGGCATGGATGTGGTTTATGCCGATAAGCGGTTTCCCGAGCGAGGCGGCAAGCCCTTTAGCCGCAGAGAGTCCTACGAGCAACGAACTCGCAAGCCCGGGCCCGTATGTCGAGGCGACGGCATCAATATCTTCAAATTTTATGCCCGCCTCTTCAATTGCCGCTTGAATCACAGAAGGAATCTTCTCGATGTGGCTTCGAGAGGCGATTTCTGGAACCACGCCGCCGTGTGGCGCATGGAGCGCGATTTGCGTATGGATGACAGAGGAAAGAACCTCGTATCCATCCTTTACTACGGCGGCAGCTGTTTCGTCGCAGGATGATTCTATGCCTAAAACTAACATTCTATGCCTCCGTATCTTTTCCTTAGTGCTTAATCGGACGGAAGGTTACTCGCTGAGGACGGTCTGCCGCGTCACCGAGAAGCTTGCGGCGCGCCTCATGGTAGTCCTGGTAGTTACCCTCAAAGAAGGTGACCTTCGAATCGCCTTCAAAGGCAAGAATGTGTGTTGCGATTCGGTCAAGGAACCAGCGGTCGTGCGATACGACAACAACGCAGCCGCCGAAGTCGGAGATACCTTCTTCAAGGGCGCGAAGCGTCGTTACATCAAGGTCATTGGTAGGTTCGTCAAGGAGCAGCAGGTTGCCGCCTGAGCGGAGAAGCTTGGCCAAGTGTACGCGATTGCGCTCACCGCCTGAAAGGACACCCACCTTCTTGTTCTGCTCCGAACCCTTAAAGTTAAAGCGGGAGCAATATGCGCGGCCATTCATTTGACGCCCGCCGAGGTCGACATTTTCATTGCCCCCCGTAATCTCTTCGTAGAGAGTATGGTTGTCATCAAGAGCGTCGCGCATCTGATCAACATAGGAAACGACAACTGTAGGGCCTATCGTAAGCTTACCCGAAAGAGGCTGTAGCTTACCGGTGATAAGATTCATCAAAGTTGATTTGCCCGCGCCATTTCCGCCGACTACGCCAATGATAGAACCCTTAGGCAAATCGAAGTTGACATTCTCAAAGAGAAGCTTGTCGCCAAATCCCATCGAGAGATTTTCGGCCTTGACGACAAGGTCGCCAAGGTGTGGCCCCGGCGGAATCGAAATTTTGAGATTGTCCTCGCGGACATCGACCTGCTGTTTTGCAAGCTCCTCGTAGCGTGCGATACGAGCCTTGCTCTTGGCACGGCGGCCTGATGGATTGGTGCGGACCCACGCAAGCTCGTTTTCAAGAAGTTTGCGGCGGCTTTCGCTTTGCTTCTGCTGGCGAGCCATCATTTCCTGCTTTTGGACAAGCCACTCCTCGTAGTTGCCCTTCCATGGATATGTGCGCCCCTGATCAAGCTCAAGAATCCATGCCGTCACATTGTTAAGGAAGTAGCGGTCGTGTGTGACTACGACAAGGGTTCCCGTAAAACGCTTGAGATATTCCTCAAGCCACGCAACTGATTCTGCGTCAAGGTGGTTGGTAGGCTCGTCAAGAAGGAGCACATCGGGATTGGAGATGAGGAGCCTGCAAAGAGCGACGCGGCGGCGTTCACCGCCTGAAAGGTTTGCGGCGGGAGTATCTGCCGGTGGAGTGCGTAGAGCCTCCATGGCAAGCTCGACGGTATGGTCAAGCGACCAAAGGTCGTTTTGGTCAATAATGTCTTGAAGCTTGCTCATTTCGTCGCCGAGCTTGTCCATCTCCTCGTCGGTGACATCATCCTCGCCCATACGGTCACAAACGGCATCATAGCGGTCAAGGATAGCCTGAGCCTCGGCGACGCCCTCCTGAATGCACTCGCCGACAGTCTTGTTCGGGTCTAACTGAGGTTCCTGCTCCAAATAACCGATGCGGGCGTTTTTTGCGATTTGGCAGTCGCCCATAAAGTCCTTGTCAAGACCTGCCAAGATACGCAGCAGAGAAGATTTACCGCTGCCGTTAGCACCGATAACGCCGATATGCGCACCAAAAAAGAAAGCCAATGAGACATCGTCAAGGATAGTCTTCATATTGTGCTGCTTGGTGACCCGCTGAAGATTAAAAACATATTCGCCCGCCATGTGTTCCCATACTTTCTTTATTGATAGTGCGTTACCGTTTAACAAATTGTAAGATCGCCGACGATTTTCCACGAATCGTTATCGCGGACAATCCTAAGCTCGCGTTCAGGAAATGCCTTAGTCAACTCCTCTTGAAGGACTTGAATCGCTTCCTCTTCAAATTTTGCCCGAAAATCCTTTGGAACAGTCTCCAATGTGACTATGCGAAAGCCAAGGGCATATCCCGGTCCAAATTTAGAGCCGAAACCGGCTGAAAATCCGGCATTGAATTCAAAAAGCCCATCGTATTGGCGATTTACAGAAGTACCATGCGGTGGGCGTGCAGGATGGAGCGCAAACTTATCACCATAGCGCTTCTCCATAACCATATCGGCGGCCTCAAGCGCTTTGGAGAGAGTCTCCTCCATCTTTTCTGTGCGAATATCCATTTTTAAGTTTCGGCTTTGCAAAAAAGGGGTTTGAAATCGATTTCAAACGCCTCTTTGCTTTTTATTGCTATTGCAATCTCGTTTAGCCTAGGCGCTTCTCAAAGTCGCGCATAAAGTCAACGAGAGCGTCAACGCCCTCAACCGGGAACGCGTTGTAGATGGAAGCGCGGATACCACCGACCGAGCGGTGCCCCTTGAGGCTTGAAAGACCAACCTTTGAAGCCTCCTCGCAGAAGCGGGCCTCAAGCTCCTCGGTAGGCAAGCGGAAGGTGACATTCATATCAGAACGGAATTCCTTAGCGGCAGTGCCACGATAGAAGTCGCTGGCGTCAATTGCGGCATAAAGCTTTGCAGCCTTCTCAACATTCTGCTTATACATATTCTCAAGACCGAACTTCTTGAGCCAGCGGGTCATAAGCATAAACATGTAGATGCTGTAGCAAGGAGGTGTATTGTAGAGCGAATCCTTCTCAACAAAGGTTGAGTATTTAAGCATTGTCGGAAGAGCCTTTGCACCCTTTTCTGCCAAGTCCTTGCGGATGACGACAACAGCCATACCCGCAGGGCCGAGATTCTTCTGTGCGCCAGCGTAAATCATTGCAAAGTCTGATGCGTTGAAGGGGCGTGACAGAATGTCAGATGACATATCGGCAATAAGAGGAGCCTCTGTCTTAGGCATATTCTTCCACTGAGCACCGGAAATTGTCTCGTTAGAGGTGATGTGAGCGTATGCTGCACCGGGAGTCCAATTAAGCTCGTTGTCGTAAGGCATGCGGGTTGGAATGTCCTTCTCGCAATCTGCGACAACATTAACATTTCCGATAAGACGAGCCTGCTTGATAGCTTGAGCGCCCCAATTGCCTGAGTTTACATAGTCAGCAACCTGACCGTTGCCAAGGAAATTCATAGGAATCATCGCAAACTGAAGGCTGGCACCGCCCTGAATGAAAAGAACCTCATAGTCATCAGTAAGGTTCATAAGCTCGCGAAGGTTGGCCTTAGCCTCATCTTGGATAGCAGAGTAAACCTTACCGCGGTGGGACATTTCCATCACAGACATACCGCTGCCATTGTAATCAAGCATCTGCTCTTTTGCTTGCTCAAGAATTTCTACAGGAAGTACTGCCGGACCGGCACTAAAGTTATAGATTCGTGACATTGTATTCTCTCCAAGTGAAGTGAAGTTTCTATGATACCATATTTAGCATAAAATATCAATCATAACCTCTCGTCTCCGCGGTGTCAGACTGTTACACTTGACATTATCCTCTATATCAAATATACTTATTATTACACAATCTAAAAACAAGGAGTCACTTATGCGTAAGCCACGAATCAAAAACGACGGAGAAGGTTATTACCACATTGTAAGCCGCTGCGCCCTACAGCAGTTTCTATTGAGCCCAGAGGGCAAGTCGGTCTTTGTCGATATGCTTCGCCGTATAGCCATCTTCAGCGGCATAGAGCTACTCAACTATTGCGTAATGGACAACCATTTCCATATCCTTGCCCATGTTCCAATACCA
>JAZUMF010000051.1:0-7023 GCA_045603485.1 Kiritimatiellia bacterium
CGCCTGATTTTTTCAACCCCCGGCTGAAGCCCGCTCAACAGGCCAACCGCTCAAGGCAGAACCTCCCGGTGTTGCACTGGAAACTCGCGCGCGCGAAGGAAGAAGCCTTTGCTGAAATCATCCGCTGGTATGACGGCTACAAGTTTCATCATCACGGTGTGCCGGTAATCAACCCTGTTTCTTTAGGATTATGTCTTAAAGACTGCGAGTTTAAGACCTATTGGTCTTCAACCGCCGTTCCGACCTTTTTGGTTGATTTATTAAAGCAGCGTCCAATCAATCTACAGCTCATAGGTATTGATGAGTCGATACTTGACGCTTATGAACCAACGGCGATAAATCCAATTACGCTTCTTTATCAGACGGGGTATCTTACGATAACGGGGTTTCGTCAGCGAGGCACACAGCGCAGTTATTCGTTGGACTTCCCCAATATGGAGGTTAGAAACTCCTTCAATACCTCCCTTGCGCGCGGCTATATCAATATTCACGAAACGAGTCTCAGTACAATGCAGACAAAGTGCATTGATGCGCTTTATGATGATGATTTAGAGACCTTCTTTAATACCTTCAAGGTATTCTTTGCGAATATTCCATACGACTTGTCGACAAAGGCGCCAGAGGAGACCTATCAGGCGATTTTCTGTGCAATACTTTACTTTATCGGCGTCGGTGTAACGCCCGAGGTCCGTACCAATGAAGGTCGCATTGACGCGGTAATGGAAACTCCAGACCATGTCTACATTATGGAGTTTAAGCGTAATGCGTCAGCTGACGAGGCCCTTGCTCAGATTAAGGAGAAGAAATACTTTGAGCGTTTCCTTGAATCTGGCAAGAGGATTACCCTTGTCGGCGTAAACTTTAACTCTGAAATTAAGAATATCAATGAGTTTAAGATTGAGCGCATGAAGTAGAGTGTGGCTGACCTCATTTTACCGATTCGCTATTAAAAAAAAACTTACTATATATATAGGGTAATAGTCAGGTATATGGAAATAATTTGGAGTATAATTGCGCTATTGTTGTTGATTCTTGGCCTTGTTGGCTGTATCGCACCGGTTTTGCCAGGTGTGATTTTGGCATATGGAGCACTTTTCTGCCTAATCCCCACACAAGAATGTCCTTCAATCATGACTTTTGTCTTGTTTGGCTTAATGACGATTGCTGTAACCGTTGCAGATTCAATTATCCCCGCAATAGGTGCAAAGAAGTTTAACAGCACAAAGTTGGGAGTGTGGGGGTGCGTTATAGGTACAGTTGTCGGATTTCTCTTTTTGCCGGCAGGTCTAATTATGGGGCCATTCCTTGGTGCATTTGTCGGAGAACTGATCGCTGGAAAGAAGACTGACGACGCCTTATACAGTGGATTAGGCTCGCTTCTCGGCTTTCTGGCAGGCACGGCACTGAAGATTGCGGTATGTATTGCTCTTGCCGTTGTTATTATTTCGCGGGTTCTATAAGCGTCAATACCGCCGGTAAATGCTATGTGAGTAGTGTCTAGACAACAAATAACCTCGAGCCTGCAAGTGCAAATCGATTCATAGAATTAACACACCATGCCTATGAAAAACGCTTCAAGCACTATATGGGCAATGTTATTCAAGGAATCTTCACAGATGAGCCAGGTCATTGCTCTGGAATGTGGAGCGTAAAGATTCCAGACAATGCCGTAACACGCATTTCATGGTGGAGTGGAATGGAGGACGAATACTCAGCTGCAACTGGCGGACGAGATTTCAAGACAGATTATCAAGAGGCATATGCCAATGGCACCCTAGCACAATCCAATGTCCTGCGAATATGGACAAAGCTCAGGAGCGAAAGATATCGTCGTACATTCTTTGATCCGATACGCAACTGGTGCAACGCAAACGGAATCATCTCAACTGGCCATTTAGTCAGTGAAAATAATCCAGCTGATTGCGCAAGAGTAAATGGCTCTCCCATCAACACCCTCCTCGGTCTAAGCAAGCCAGGCATAGACCTGATTACCACCGATACAGGGCACAGCTATGAATGGATTACACTTGCCCTTGCGCAAACCTGCGCACGACGCAAAGGCATCTGTAGCTCAGCCGAGCTCTTTGGACTTGGGCCATGCGATATAAGCCTAACCACGATACGCAAGCAATATTGGATATGCGCTCTCCATGGTATTGATACCTTCTTCCAAGGACTCTGGCATCGCACAGCAATAAGATTTCACAAAAAACCAGCAAAATCTCTCACCTACGCATACAATGAAATTTACGCAGAATCTGAGCCATTAGAGCTTGCCGAAGGCCAACATATCCTTGAGCTACAGGGTGCACGCGATGATAAAATGTTCCTACCTGTATTGTGGATGACAGGCGACTTCAGTGAACCTCGCCGTGGAATCATTACCCCCATAAAGCAGCTCGTTAAATGTGGATCTCTCATTGAACAACAGCTGCCGTCATTCGCTGGAACAATAACATATAGTGCCGAAGTCAAACCCAAGCCCGGCGAAAAGCTAGCAATAGATTCAGGAGATGCAGTCGTCTCAGTCAAGCTAGCAGGGCGCGACCTCGGATTGCGCGCATGGGCACCCTTCGAGTGGGATATTCCAAGCGACCTCGCTGGTCGTTTAGCCAAGCTTGAAATTTCAGTCACAACCTCCGTCCGGTCAATATTTGGCTTTGAAGACGACCCCGACGCCTGCCTTGGCCATGCTCAATGGGCTGTTCAATCTTCACAAGCCCACCACCAGCAGGCCTCAAATCGTGCAAAGCGATTTACGAACCTACGGCTAAATCCCTCTAAATCTTTTTTGCCAAAGGCAAAAAAAATGTTGCCAATACCAGTGTAGCTTCGCACATTTTGATTAGTACAGTCCCTTCCCCATTCCTAGTGCTAAGCCTCGCTAGGGCGCGCCGTAGGCGCAAGTTTTTTTGCTGAAGGCAAAATAGATTTTGACTTTATACTCTAAATGGTGATATACTACCACATAGCTTTAACCCCTAACTTCAGGAGAAAATATGGTCAACGATTTTGGATACATTGATAAGGCTGTTGCGAATATTCGCGAGGTAGCCGATCGTCAGGGTGATAACATTCGCAAGGCAGCAATGCTAATGGCAGATGCCATTGAAGCCGACAAGCTAATTAATGTCTATGCCGGTGGTGGACACACAACTCTAGCAATGGGTGAAATGTTCTTCCGTGCTGGAGGACTTGCAAATATCAATCCTATGATGGAGACTGCCCTCTCGGTATTCAATCAGGCATTGAAATATCTTGAGCTTGAGCGCACAGTAAACTTTGGTGCATCCATCGTCAAGTACTATGACATCAAGGAGGATGATGTCGTTATTTTCTTCCATAACATCGGAATCAACCCCGCAACAATTGATGCTGCCCTCGAGGTCAAAAAACGCGGGGCAAAGCTAATTGCTGTTGCAAGCTCATATTGGCAAAACGAAATGCCAGCCGATCACTTTATTCGTCACCCAAGTGGCAAGAATCTCTTTGATCTTGCCGATGTCTGCATCGACGATTACAACCCGGTTGGTGATGCTGTAGTTGAGGTTCCAGGACTTGCAACACCAATTGCACCAGTATCAAATGTTGTAGATTTTACCATTGCCCACCTTCTTGAGATTGAAACTGTAAACGAGTGCGTTCGCCGTGGTATTAAGGCTCCAGTTTGGAGCAGTGCAAATGAGCCTGGTGGCGATGAGCGCAATGCCGCTCTCCTTGAAAAATATCGCCCACGCATCAAGATGCTCTAAGCAACGATTTGAACGAGGATTTTATGAATATCAAGAAGATGAACAAGGCCCTTGACCTTTTACGCACTAAATATGGTGCAGACAAGGGTGTAATTGAGCTTCGCGAAGGCATTCCCTATGTGGGCTCTGCCATTCTACTTCCACAGCGCGTCGAGCGTCGCCTTATGGAGCTCAAAAAGATGGTCACTGGAGAAACACTAGAAGGAGTATCTACCCTTCGCTTTGCCTCCTTTGCACCAAAGGGTGCTGATATGCGCGCCATGCTTGCCAGAGAGCTTGATATTGCCTCATATCTCGGTGGCTCAGATATCGTACAGGTCTTTGCAGTCACCGGTGGCCGCCTCGCAATCAATGTTCTTGCAAAGCTACAAAATGGCATCAGTGTTTCAATTGAGATTGGCGTAGGAATGCCAAAGGGCTCAGAACCCTTTGATCGCCACGAAATCATTGCCCGTCGTGGTGTTGCCTCCGACCAAACCGTCGATACGCACACAGCCCACAGCTCAATTCGTTGCTGGGGTGACAAGGGCGTTCAGGATTATACTGATGTTGATACTGAAATCTTTGGTCTCACAACCGAAGAGGTTTGGACAGTTCGCGCAGCCTTTGCCCTACTCCAAAAGAGAGCCTCGGCTAAGATTTGGAATGCAGCCGCAAAGAAGGCATTTCGTGCTGCAGACCTCGCCTTTGAGAGCGACAAGGCCATGGCAGCTAAAAAGATTTCTCTTAAGAATGCAGTTGATACTACTGCCGCCGTAGCAATGTCGGAGGTGCGTTAATGAAGCCCGTTAAAATAGCCATGATGGGTATGACACATGGCCATACTCGTAAGTACTACCAAACATTGCTCGACAACAAAAAGCTCGATTGGGTTGCCTCATGTGCGCAGGATGCCGATGCAAAAAAGGTCTATGAGCTCTACAAAACTGGCGTACCATGCTATCTCGATCCCGAGAAAATGTATGCCGAGCATCCCGATATCGAAGCAGTTGTTATTGCCTCTGCCAATGATCGCCACTATGAGCAAATGAAGTGGTGTGCCGAGAAGGGCATTCACATCCTCTCCATGAAGATACCAACCTTCGATATGGATGAGTATGATCGAATGATCGAAATGGTCGATAAGGCAGGCATCGTTTGTCAGGTCGAGCTTGAAATGCACTACAATAGCGTAGTCACACGACTTCGCAAGCTCCTTGATGAAGGTGCAATCGGCAAGATTCGCGCAATTCAAGCGACAAATATTACCCTTTCTCCTATCTGGGCGTTCCCATGGCAGGGCGACCCAAAGGCCAGCTTTGGCAAGCGCGTTCCACTTGCAAAGGATGACCCACGCTTCCGTGGTGGCGCCCTTTGCGACCATCCTCATATCTTTGACCTGATTCGCCACTTAACAGGTGCTGACTTTGACTATATTTGGGCAGAGGTCGCACCAAACCTGCGCGAAGACATTGAGGTAGAAGATATGCTCATGGCTGCTGGACGCATGACAGATGGCACATCATTCCTCTTTGACCCCTCTTGGTCCCGCCTCGAAGAAAAGATTAAAGTTCCTGCACCAGGCTGGGAAAAATTCCCCAAGCGCATGGAGGTCAACCTTACAATTACAGGAGACAAGGGAATGATTTCCTGCGACTGCTTTGGACCTAATGTCTATCACAATGGCGCACCCAACGATCGCTATACAGTTCAATACACTTACTTTGATGAGTGGATTGGACTTATCGATGAGTTCGTAGATTGCATACGCAACCACCATGAGCCAATGATTAATCTCCGTTGGCACCGTCAGACGATTGAAGCAATGCTTGGCTGCTATGAAAGCATCAGCAATGGCAAGATCGCAAAAATCAAAAAGTAACCTACGAAATAGGGAGATAGTAAAATGGCAATTACACAAACAGGCATTAGCTATTACGGACTTAACTATGTTGAGCACGCCGAAAAAGACTTCATAGAGATGAAGGAGCATGGCGTCACTACTGTCATCCTAGCGGTAACAGAATTTGACTTCGACTTTTGGCGTCCAAACATTCCTGCAATCGTTGACAAGGCCCATGAAATCGGACTGCGTGTCCTAATCGACCCATGGGGGAATGGTAAATATTTCGGTGGCGAGCAGATATCAAAGTTCCTTCAAGATAATGTTGAGAATCGTCAGGTATCGGCGCTAACGGGAGAAAAGCTTCCATACGCCTGCTTTAATACCAATAGCTATCGCGACTACTTCAAAAACTTCTGCGTTACACTTGCAAGAGAAACCAATGCAGATGGCTTCTTCTGGGACGAGCCACATTACGCCTTCCCCAAGGGCATAGCCTCAATCACAGGTGGCGTTGCTGATGATTGGACCTGCTACTGCCCCGTCTGTCGCAAACGCTTCCTCGATTACTATGGCTATGAAATGCCAAGGTATATGACAAACGATGTCAAGCAATTCCGCTGGAGAGAAGCCCTTGTTGTCCTCTCTGATACCTCAAAGGCATTAAAGGAAATCAATCCCAAGCTTGAAATCACCTGCTGCGTCCACGCAACACAAAATGGCTACTATGTCTCCGAATATCGTGGCTATGACAACTGGGATATGGTCGCTGCTTGCCCCTACTTCGATGTCTTCTCAACGACAATCGTCAATTGGGCACTACCAGAGGCCTTCTATCGCGACATAACAGAACGCACAGTTGCAGTTGCAAGACGCCATGGAAAAATTGCCGAGCGTTGGCTAATGGGCTACTACAAACAGCCAGCCGACTTTGCACAAATAGATCGCTGGGTAGATATCGCCGTAGAGCTTGGAGTAGATCGCATCTCTGCATGGACCTATCGTGGTGGCTACGGCACAATCGTCGGTGCCCCCGATGCACTTGCCCTCTGGGATCGAATTGGCGCAAACTATCGCCGAGTCATTACGAAATAAGTTTTGCCAAGGCAAAACTTATTTTGCCTTCGGCAATGGCAAGTTCTCTAGTCCTCGATAAGTTTTTGCCTACGGCAAAAAAGGTTTAGAAGAGTTTAGGTTTTTGCTAAGGCAAAAAAAGTTCCGAGGAGTTTAGAAGGTTTAGAGGGGTTTAAGATTGAGAGAATTGATATCTGATTCTTCTTGAGAAGATTGTGCCGCTCAGTTTTATATATTTCCCTCTAGGTCGCTTTTTGGTAGTATTATTATGTGACTTTTTTTATGAAATATTTCTTAGAGCCACTTCATAGGGCTAAGTTGCCGTTTTTACTGTGAGGAATGTCTCTAGGTGTGTTGAGAATTTTAATTGGAGGT
>JAZUMF010000052.1:0-25735 GCA_045603485.1 Kiritimatiellia bacterium
TATCAAATCTCAATTCATTATCGACATAACACTCTAAATCATGGATTAGACTACCGAAGTGTATCGCAGCTTCCTTTGAATCCTTACGGTGCATAAAGGCATCAAGAATAAGTCGGATCGTAGCCATGTCGTTCTGTGAGCCAAGGAGTTGTGTGTGAATGTTGTCTTCCTAAGACCGCTTGGCCTCCGACTTTGCACCGTAAGGATTCAAAGGAAGCGGCGATACACTTCGGTAGTCTAATCCATGATTTAGAGTGTTATGTCGATAATGAATTGAGATTTGATAGGGGAAAGATTATTGGCCGAAATGCGGGGATAAAGGGATGGATTGGTGAGAATATACCGCTACTTCTACAAAAGTATTCTACGATAATGCGATATAAGGCTATGGCGAAAAAGTTAAAGCAGTTGGTTGAGCTTGATGACCCTATGCCTGCTGAGGTTGTTCTTATTGATAAAACTTCACAATCTACTGAAGATTCTGTAAATGATAATAGCAAAAATGAGATTACGGTGCGGAACAAAAATTGTATTGTGGATGAGGTGTTGGTTGCAAGGGTCTTTAGGGGATTTAATGGTGGTAAAGGCGATAAGGATGGCGATAAAAAATGTGATAACGGTAGTAATTGTGATAAGGTCGGCGATGTAAATAAGGGTGGTATGGACGAGACGGGTGGTAAAAGCGGTAAAGGTGGCATTGGATATAACGGTGGTATGGGTGGTAATGGATATAAGTGTTGCAGGGAAGAGAAGTTATTGAGGGCAATTGCGATTTACAAGGAGATTTCTGAGGGTGTTGTGGGGGCAAGTCAGATGATGGCGAGGATTGATGCCTTTTTGGATCCTGAGCGTGTTGAGAAGGCTACAACTTTGGCATTTTTGAGAGAGAAATACCAAAATGAGATTACGGTGCGGAACAAATCGAAGTGGTGGAGAAGATTGATTGGTAGGGTGAAGGGTAAATGGGAGAGGTTAAGTTAAAGAGAAAAAGTTAAGCTAGGTAGATGATAATAGTAGAGTTATAGGTATCTACCAAATTTTACCGCCACCAAAAATTTCACTGATGGGGGTGCCTCTTTGTGTATTGAATATCCGTTTTGGCGCCTCGCCTGACCATAGGTTTAAGCCGACGGCTGATGCCCTTTCTCCACATTGGGTAATTGTTTCAAGAAATCGCTCTTCGCCACGCCAAAATGGAAATGCACCAAGGCGGTTTGACAATGGCGCATGGGCGGTTTCTTTTTCTGGAGATGGACCATAGTCAAACTCTGTTTCCAGTTCGTCACCCCAAAATGAAATTAAATCCCTACTCTTTGCCTGTCTTGGAATTGATTTTTTTTGTGTGGCTTGTGTGGTCTCTTCTCTTAATATATCTTCAATTGTGATGCCACGCATTTGCAATAGGAGCATTGGATTTTGCTCAACGGCTTCTCCAAGAATGAATAAAAGTGCGGCTATATGTTTGCAATGGCATGTTTCATCCGGGCAACTGCATTGGGGCAAGAGTGGATTTTCAAGTGTAGGCAAGAGCGGATATCCTGCGGAACGGAATATTAACTGAATTGACTCAGGCAAATTATGAACGAGCAGCTGCGCTATTGCCATCGGCCGTTTTCGTAAATTTTCAACGATTTCTTTCTTTTCTTTATCGGAAACCGTTTCACATTCAAAGGTGCATATATAGGGTTTGCTTGATGCCCCTTGGACTTTTCCTCTGACGATGCCCGCTCCAATCTCCAAATCAAATACCTGTCCTGAAATTGCATAGGCTCTGCCGCGGCCTAGCCTTGCGCCCATAGAGAGTGACTCTATATAATTTATCCACTGTTTCGCCCAAGGCTTTCTCCTAGCCTGAGACCTTTTGACCTGCGCTCTTATTCCACCATGGACTGTTCGGGGAATGCGGATTATGAAATCCTTTTTATTTTTTTTCGCCATTATTCCCCTCCTTCCGCTATATTGGATGACAGCTCTACGATTTCGCGCAATGTCTTATCATCAAGAGACGCTATCCAATTATCGCCACTTGATATGAGCTTTTCGGCAAGCTCCAATTTGCTTGAAATCAAATCGTCGATGCGAGATTCCAGCGTACCTTCGCATATGAATGTATGAACAAAGACTGTACGCTTCTGTCCAATACGATGTGCGCGATCGGTTGCCTGATTTTCAACGGCAGGGTTCCACCATCTGTCAAAGTGGAAGACATGATTGGCTCGCGTCAAATCCAATCCTATTCCGCCCGCCTTTATTGAAACGATGAATATCGGCGGCCCATCCTTGCGTTGGAATGAGGCTACCATAGCATCGCGCTTTTTCATCGGCACCTGACCATGAAGAAACGGGACTTCAAAACCGAATTTTTCGGAGAGATGCTTTGCCAGCATTTCGCCCATTGCGGCATATTGAGTGAAGACGAGAGCGCACTCACCCGCCGAGATGACATCATCTAGCATTTCATCTAACCGCATAAGCTTTCCTGAATCTTCTGCGGAGACGGTGCGGACTTTAGCATCGGTGATTTTTTGGTATTGATCAGGGTGGTTGCAGATTTGTTTGAGTCTAGTCAAGAGTGACAGAACTGCGCCATGTCTGGCAATGCCCTCTTTGTTAGCGATACCTTTATCTATATCTCTAATCTCTGCAGCGTAGAGCTCGGCCTGCTTTTTAGTCAAGGTGCAGTAGACCTTTTCTTCAACCTTGGGCGGCATATCCGGAACAATCTCCGGATCACTTTTCAGGCGTCTTAAAATAAATGGAGCGGTCAAGTGGCGCAGCTCGTCTTTAATAGAAGGATCGCTTCCCATTGCGATTGGTCGCTGATAGCGTTCTATGAAATCTCGCTGATTGAGAAGTAATCCTGGATTTAGAAAATCCATTATTGCCCATAAATCGCCTACATTGTTTTCAACGGGAGTACCTGTTAGCGCCAATCGCCAATGCGACTTTAGCGCACGCGCTGTCCGCGATTTGGCGGTACTCGCATTCTTTATGTTCTGCGCTTCGTCTAAAACCGTTATCTCCCACTCTACCTTGCTAATTGTGGCACTTTCAGTGCATAGCAATTGATAACTTGTAATGACAACATCGATGTCTTCAATTGCACTAATAAAGTCATCGCCTTTCTGGCGCTCAGCACCATGATAAAGTAATGTTTTAAGGCTTGGTGCAAAGAGAGAGATTTCACGATGCCACTTGAGCATAATTGACATGGGACAGATGACGAGAATGGGTCCTTTTGCGCCATATTCCCGCGCCGCCAGAAAAAGGGCTATCGCCTCAATGGTTTTACCAAGGCCCATATCATCTGCAAGGCATGCGCCAAAGCCCCACTTGTGAAGGAATGACAGCCAGTCAAGTCCGCGATGCTGATAGGCTCTGAGCTTGCCATTGAAGCCTCTGGGCAAATTGACGCTATCTATTTTGCCAGTTCCGTTTAGGACTGACGGTATTGATTTTCTTTCAAGTTCTTTTGGAAGGGCTTCATTTGGTATCTCAATTGGCACGCCGCCAAAGCCCATTGAAAGCTGAACTAAATCCCGCAGGCTTACAGTTTTCTTTGATAGTGACTCTACCCGTTCCATTACAGAACGCAATTCTTTAGCGTCTACAGCGATCCAGCGGCTGCCTAATCGCACGATTGGGCTGTTTGACGAAACCATCCACTTTATATCGTCTGCGGCAACCACATCACCACCTAGCACTATCTCCCACTTTACTTCAAGCAATGTATCGAGAGAAAATAGACCTTGCGAGGTATTTGGCGAAATTGACTTTACCCGAATTTTTGGCTTGTTGAAGCCACGCAACGAGGCCGGCCACCAACTCGGCGCAAAGACGGGAAATCCTGCCGCCTTGAGTCGAGGGGCATCTTCGTTCATAAAGGTGCGAAGATCGTATGCGTCGAGGCGCACCGCTCCTGCGGCGCCGCTACCGGGGGGAGAATCCTTTGAAAGTCGTCCTATCAAATCAGAGGCCTGCCCTAGAGATACTAAAAGCCTGTATCTTGTATTGCTTTCGACTGTCTCTAAATATTTATCCGAAAGCGGTATAGTCCTATCGTCTGCGACAACAACGGGAAGCAGTGTCCACTTGGGCTCGTCGAGGCCTGGGTCATTGGGATCGTCAATACGAAAGCCCAAGACTTCTTTTTCCGACGGGATATACTCTATGGGCTTGCGCCATTTCGCCAGTTCTTTTGCAAAGGCTTCAATCTCTTCCTTGTTATTCCAACGGATTATGCTATTGTACGATCTCAACGATGCAATCCACGCGCTGTGCAAATCGTAGAACAGACCCTTACTGCTATGGCTTCTTGACAGTGTTGTCGTGACGGCGATACGCATTTGAAGATCGATTGCATCTTCAAAAAAGTCTTGCGCCTGAGAGCTGTCCTCGAGAGCAAAGGCCGATGACGGTACGGCGGCGAAGAGCTTGTCTGCCCTCTCATTGCCTTCTGCATCCATCGCTGGAATCCATCGCGACCTATCTCCTGATATATCGGGCAGCACTCGCTCTCTCGCAATGACTGCACTTGCCAATTTCCAAATGCGGGCAAGAGAAATCAAATCATTCCCTGCAACTATATTTCCTAAGAGTGACTTTGACGGTTTTTCTGCCTTTATAATATTAGCAAACAATATCAAAGTTTCAGGTAATGATAGAGGCAAGGCATAGACAAAGGTTTCCTTTATGGGATACTTTTCAAGCTCGGGAATCGGCTGCCATGATGAGGGCATAAAATAGGCGCGTGATGGAAGGACTCGCCCATTAAATGACGGCAATCGCGCTTTAACCGTGCGCAGATGACGCATCCTTAACCATGGTCTTCGCGACCCGCCGCAAAGCCCCTTTACCACTGGAATCAACGCCACCGAATTAGCCGAAAAAGGATTAACCTCCGACACTGCCTTAGTATCGGTACGAAGTGCGGTTTCTCCCCAAATCCAAAGTCGACCACGAACCCAGCCTGCGTGAAGCACTAACATGCGAATGGTGCCAAATATCTATTACTTTGCGACCTCGGCAATGAGGTCATATTCGTCAAAGTCCGTGACAATGACATCGACAAAATCACCGGAGACCGCATTTTTACCCACATTGACAACAAAAGTTTCGCCATCGATATGTGGCGCCTGAAACTCGGTGCGAGCTCTCCAAGTGTTTTTACCGTCTGCCGGAGCTATCAGAATGACTTTAAGTCTTTGCCCAATATAACTCTTGAGCTTGGAAGCGACAATCTTTTGTTGAGCGCGCATGAGGCGGTCACGGCGCTTTTCAGCGATTGACGGGGGAACTGCCGAATCCATCTTGGCTGCCGCAGTCCCCTCCTCAGATGAAAAACAAAATACGCCTAACTGGTCAAATTTGGCCTTCTCTACATAATCAAGCATCTCATTAAAATGCTCGTCTGTTTCACCCGGGAAGCCTACCATGCAGGTCGTTCGAATTGCCATCTCGGGTGAAGCCTCGCGAAGGCGTGTGGGCAAAGAAGCAACATTCTTTACCGTATCGGCGCGACGCATTTTTTTCAATACCTCAGGATGGCTGTGCTGAATCGGAATGTCAAAATAGCGGCAAATATGCTTGGAGGAAGCAATCACTTGAAGGAGCTCGTCTGTCACATAAGTTGGATAGCCATACAAGAGTCGTATCCAAAAATCGCCCTTGATACGGTCGAGCTTTTTTAGAAGAGCCGCAAGCGTTGTGCCGTCCTCCAGGTCGCGGCCGTAAGCGGTAATATCCTGACCCACAATGACGAGCTCACGATATCCTGCCGCCAAAAGCTTTTTGGCTTCACGGACGATATCATTGACAAGGCGAGAGCGGAGCTTTCCGCGAATTGCGGGGATTGCACAGTATGCGCACGCATGGCTGCAACCCTCTGCAATCTTTAGATAGGCATGAGGCCCTCCGGAAAGGACAAACTCTGGAAGCGGCGGATCGTAAAGTGTATTTCTGCAATCGGAAACTCTGACAACGGCCTTCTCGGCTGATCCTTTTTCAACGAGGTCGAAAATTATTTCAGGCAGATCAAAGAGGTGGTCGATACCGAGCCATGCGTCCACATCGGGATATTTCTTTGCAAGAGCTTTGCCATAACGCTGAGGCAAACAACCTGAAACAACGACAAAACGGGCCTGCCCCGCCGCCTTTAATTCACAAGCGCGCCTGATTTCCGTATCAGCCTCATTCCGGGCATCTTCAATAAAGGCGCAGGTGTTGACCAAAATTACATCGGCAGAATCGGGATCAGCCGAAAGTTCGATTCCTTCAACCAGAATCGCCCCGCACATAATCTGCAAATCAACTACATTTTTGGGGCAACCTAAACTAACAAGACCGACAGTGATAGTATCGTTATTCTGCATAGCAATCAGGGGGAGGGAGCAAGTTGTCTGTTAAGGCTGAGCCTGAGAATATGACTGGGGGAAGCTCGGCGGCTTCGGTTGAAACCACTGTCGGGCTGCCAATATCACCTGTCTCTCCGGCTTTATTATTACCGTCAACGAGCAATAGGCAAAGACCGCAAATAATCAAAATTGCGGCAACGGCGATAATCACAAACTTGGGGTTAAGCATAGAGATAAAGTCTGTAATTCGCTCTTTGATTTCAATAAGGTCAATAATCTTTTTCTTACCGAGATTATCGCTGAAGAGGGGTGGCTCTGCAACACGCTGGTTCTTCTCTCCACCTACCTTTTGAGACAAACCAGCCATAATATCCGCAAAGGAACGACGAGGCGGCTTGTCCTCATAGACGGGTGGAGTGACGGACGCTGGAGCGGCAGTCGGCTTTGACTCGTTAGGCGGAGCAAACAAATCACCAAGTCCATCATTGACGGTATTTTCATCAGATGTCTCGACAGTTACATTGCGAGGTGCAGCTTCAGCGGCTACAACGGGAGTGGGCTTCACCGCAGGCTTGGCGGCGACAGCTGGCTTTGGAGGAACGGCCTTAGGAGCTGCCGACGCGGTTTTTTCAGGAATTCGCTTTTCAACAAACTTTTGCGGCGGTGCCTTTGGCTTGACATTGGCAGCCTTTAACTCTATCCATGCCTGATATTCATTCTTAAACTCTTCGCGAAGCGGCGTAGGATCGACACCTAGACTAGTTGCCAAAATCTTCACAAATCCACTGCCGTAGACAGCCGCAGATATCCGCGTAAATACACCAGCCTCAAAGTCCTCAATAATTTGAGAACTGACATGAGTACGCTCAGACAACTCTTCTATCGAAACACCCTTGCTCTCACGGAGTGTCTTCAAATTATTACCGAAAGACATTCTCAACACCCTCCCTTAAATATCATCGGAAGCATCTTCCGAAACCTGCTCTTCCCCTTCTTCAGACAACGCCGAAGCGTCGTTACCCGAATTAGTTGGAATCTCACCGTCAAGATCAATCAGAATCTCTCGAGGCAATGCTCCGCGCGACGGGCCGACAATGCCTCTTTCCTCAAGCTGGTCAAAAATCCTTGCAGCTCGGTTGTAGCCGATAGCCAAGGCTCTCTGCAGAGACGAAGTTGATGCGCGGCGCGTACGCTTGATAACCGCAATAGCCTGATCGTAAAGCTCATCCGTGCCGTCATTGGCGGCTACGCCATCGCCAGGAGCCCCGCCAGCATCCGAAGAGCGAGAGGCGCCATCCGCAGCGGCCCCGCCCTTATCGGAAACACCGGCCGCCTCAAGCTGACTTTGAGCCTCCGTGTCATACTTAGGCTGCGCTTGAGTACGGATAAAGGATGTTACAGCCTCTGCGTCCGCATCGGTAATAAATGCGCCCTGGGCTCGTACAGTCATGCCGGTACGGGGATTCAGGAAAAGCATATCGCCCTTACCGATTAGCGAATCGGCACCCATTCGGTCTAGAATAACCTTACTGTCATTTTTCTGAGCGACCTGGAAGGCAACGCGTCCGGCAATATTTGCCTTGATTGTACCTGTAACGATATTGACGGTGGGGCGCTGCGTCGCCAATATCAAATGGATACCGACGGCACGGGATTTCTGGGCAAGGCGTGTAATGCCGTCTTCGATTTCCTTCTTGACCTGAAGCATCAGGTCAGCCATTTCGTCAATTACTATGACGATGTATGGCAACTTGTCTGGATACTGGCTCGTCTTAGATGGAGCGGGGCCGCCCTCCATACCCTCAAACATATCCTGCTGAACGGCGACTTTATTCCTGTTATTGAACGATTCAATATTCTTTACACCGACCGCGCTGAGCATCTTATAGCGTTTTTCCATCTCGTGGATTGCCCACAAAAGACCCAGAGCGACCTTTTTAGGCTCGGTGATTACAGGGACAACAAGGTGTGGAATTGAATTATACCCAGTAAACTCGACAACCTTAGGGTCAACGAGAATAAGCTTGAGCTCGTCCGGAGTACGGGACATCAAAAGACCGGTAAGCATAGCATTCATGCAAACAGACTTACCTGAGCCTGTCGCACCGGCCACCAGAAGGTGAGGCATCTCAGCGAGATCTACGACCAGATCGTGACCGCTCGCATCCTTACCGAGGAGCAAAGGAAGCTTAAGTTTCTTTGATTTTTCGCGCCATGTAGGACCATCGAGAATTTCACGGACAGTCACCGATCGAGCGGTCTTGTTAGGCACCTCAATGCCACACACGCCCTTTCCGGGAATTGGAGCCTCAATACGCAAAGACTTAGCCTTGATACGCATCGCAAGAGTCAAGTCCATCGAAGCGACTTTCTCAGGACGGATTCGCGGTGCCGGCTGGAACTCATAGGTTGTAATGACAGGTCCCGTCTCAATATGGGTGATTGTACCGGGAACATCGAACTCCGAAAGAGTCTCTGAAATCAAACGCGCCGTCTCCTCGGTATCACCGCAATCAGCCTCGCCTTTGAGCATCGGGGTCAACAAATCGATTGAGGGCAATTCATACGGCTTGTCAACCGGGATAATTGTAGCCTTTTCTTCTGAATCGGCAATAGAAAAGGGTGAAGGCATCGGGCTCTCATGGCGCGAGGGAGAAATAGGCACGGCGTTGCGGCTCTCGGCATTCTGCGATTCTTCCTCCGCGGCACGGCGAGCATCCTCTGCCCTACGGTTTTCTTCAGCCTCGCGATCCAGACGGAGCCGTTCCTTTTGCAGTTCGTATTCACGCTCCTTGGCAAGTCGAGCCTCCTCTTTAAGGCGCTGCTTTTCTTCCTTTTCAGCGCGGCGCGCTTCGCGTTTGGCCTCCTTCTCAGCGCGAATACGCTCCTTTTCAGCCTCTTTTTCAGCCTTTAGCCTATTACGCTCTTCTTCCTTGAGAGCCTTAGCCTCTTCACGGAGCCGCTTAAGCTCCTCAAGCGTCGCACGCTCTGCGGCATCGGCCCTTGCTATGCGACGGTTCTCAATCTTGTCTATGAGAAACACGCCGAAGGCACGCCAATTCTCCCACCCGATTCCAAAGAGCAAAGCGACGACAATCAACGATAAGAAAAATATGACGCTTCCGACAGTCCCCAGCAATGGAACAAAGAGCTTGGTAGCGAAAAGCCATGCAAAGCAACCACCGCTGCTGCGGATATTCAAAGCCTCGACAAGACGGCTGAAACCGACCATCTCGATGATTGAGCATAAAGATACCAGAAACAATAGCGCCCAGAAAAATTTTCGCCACGGATGTACAAGCTTTCCCATTATCATCAAAAAGCCGAAGAGGAGCATCCAAAAAGGCAGGGTCCAAAGACCTAAACCGAAGAGCATATACCCCGCATATGTCCCCCATGCACCGGCCATACCGACCAGATTATGGACCACTCCACTAGTGGCATGCAAAGCGGGAATATCATGCCAATCATAGCTCCACAGACTTAAAAATGAAAAACAGGATAAAAGGAAAAGCAAAACACCTACGACAAGTCGAGTTAAAAGACTCGGCTCGGAAGGCTGTTTTTTTATTTTTCGATTATTTTTAGTATTACTTCGAAGCATTTTTTCACCTGCTTATATTATACAATTGAGACAGCACATAATCAATGCTCAAATGTAAAATTTTCGGTAAAAAAACGCTTGTTTTTCAAAAAATCAAACAATCGGACGAATTTCATACCGATAATTT
The DNA here is from genome assembly GCA_045603485.1 of Kiritimatiellia bacterium. GTDB lineage: Bacteria > Verrucomicrobiota > Kiritimatiellia > RFP12 > JAAYLN01 > RGIG5952. The sequence goes on from JAZUMF010000052.1 coordinate 10,085, forward strand.
GCATTTTTTGGCGCATAGCCATGCGAAATTCTCAAGGAAAATACCTTCCCTGAAACGATTTCCTCATCCAGAGCCTGCATAAATTCGGAGAAACTTCCGCTTCTATCGGCGACCTCAAAGTGCACCGTCTCGCGTGGAGCGTAAACGATATATTCAATATTGCCGTTGCGAATGCAAATTTCATCAGGCTTCTCGTAGACGACCGCAGCATTATCGCAGGCCAGCGACTCTTCAATGCTGGTCATCACCTCATAACCGTCATCTTCAGCGGTAATTCCGCTACCCTCGCACAACACGCCGTTTTCCCTAAAAGTCCACTTCTTACGGGCAGTCAGGCCTTCGCGTTTGAAGGTAAATGAAAAAACTCCGCCGTCCTCAGTCTCAAAGGCCTCGACATCCTCCGTCTCGTTCATTTGGCGCTTGCGCTCCAAGGGCTTGCCTGCATAAGCTGTCACACCAGGAACCATACGCCAATCATCCCACAACGGGAAGACATTTTCATATTCGCGTCCCGTGACATAAGTGAAAAGCGCACCGTCAGCCATGCACATTCCCTTGGTATTATCCTCGTTAACATGAGTTTCAACGCCGATAATCGTAGCCGTGGAAGCCCTAACCGTCGCCATCCAGTTCTCTGTTCGATAGATAGCGTATGCGCTATATGGGAAAGCTCTAAAGCCCTTCCGTGGGGGCAACTCATAGCCCAAAGTCTTGAGATCCTCTACCGCCGTCTCAATTGACTTGCATTTATTGCGCTGTGCATTCGGGAAAATCTGTCGACCTAAGCAAGAGACATCAAGCATACCCTTCCAGGAAATCCAGCTGTACGCTTCTGAAGCAAGCGAGGCAATGATTGCCTTCTTTTCGCTTGGATAATCAAAGACCGTTCCATTCAAATGGCAAAGCAATCGGGAATGGTCACAAATAAAGGAAAGCCCGTAATTGCCGAATTGCATCTGCTTGCCATGCTGATGGAAGCTCCAATCCCTGCAAATACCCTCGCCCTCGTCGACGATGACCACAACTGACAAAATATCATTCAATGCACCTTTTATCAGTTCTTCGTCACGCAAAAACAGTCCTCGGCAAAAGCGTACTTCCGCCATCCATACAAAGTTCTGCCCTGTCTTTGCGTATTGCGGCTCTTCGACATTAATCGCCTCCGCAAGCCAGTTTCTTCTGTCGCCATCCAATACAGAGTCTAAAGCCAACGCTACGCGGCACAGAATCATCGGCACACCGATTATATTCCACCACCAGTTCGGATTAACAGGATTTAACCGCCGCCAATAATCCAATGACTTCAGCGCAGCCTGCAGATAATCATCATTCTTATTAAAGTACCAAGCGTACGCCAAATTCAAAGTGTTCCTAATATGACGGCAGCACTTCCAGTTCGAGCGCAAATTTGACTCATAATCGATATCGCTCCACGACCCGTCACCGTTAATCGAAGCGACCAAGGCATCAAGATCGCAGCCATTCGCGGCGATCATTGCAGCATGGCCATACTTCACATATCGCCCGATAATCGTGTTTATATCTTCTAAACACTTACCATCCATAAAAAAATTCCACTATTATTTCTTCTTTCTTCTTCTTAAATCACAAAGCAGTTCTCGGATAACCGCAGGATAAAGAAGATGTAAAATCACGCCATAGACGGCGGCACCCAAAGCGACAACAACGCAAATCCCCAAAGCCATACTTATCTTAGCGGGTAGATAAACCGACAAGAATTGCCGGAGAATGTGGAAGCCGTAATAAACGACACCGCCCATAATTACAGCGGCGGCAAGAGATGAAAATGTTATGCGGACTGTCGAGGCAAAAGAGAAAAGCCTCGTACCGTTTTCCCTGCATCTCGACAAAATGTAAAACAGAACAAGATACGAAACCGTACTTGAAATTGAAGTTGCAATTGCGATTCCAATCGGCTTAAGCTCTGGCTTCAGTATCCAGATAAAAAAGAGATTCATAGCGAGATTCAATACAACACCGGCCGTCGCGACGACAGCCGGGGTTTTACTATCCTTCTTCGCATAGAAGGGCTGCATCGCGATAAGATTCAAGCCCGCGGCTACGAGTCCGACGCTATAGGCTATAAGGGCATTAGCCGTGCGCTCCGTTGAGAGAGTGTCGAATTGACCAGTCTCATATATCAGTGAAATGATAGGCCTCGCCAAAACTATCATACCGACCGCCGCAGGCATCAAAATAGCGATAACATTACGGACCGAACGGGCCAAGGTATCAGAAAAGCTTCTGTAATCCTTCGTTGATATAAAACCCGAAAGGGTCGGTAAAAGAACTGTCGCGAATGCGGTTCCGACAATCGCTAGCGGCAGATAGACAAGCCTGTCAGCATAACTAAGCGCCGAAGGCCCCCACTCGCCAGCCTTCATTGCCAAAATGCTGTCAAGGCAGACATTTATCTGAACAACGCCCGAAGAGAGCGTCATCGGCAAGGCAAACTTATATACCTGCATCGGCGCCTTGCCGAAAGCACCCTTCAGCATCAGCCTCAAGGGAACGCAATGACTCTTCAGGGCCGGCACCATAACGAGAACTTGAACAAGACCCGAAACCAAAATCGACCACGAAACGACCTTGATACGGATTGTACCCTCCGCTGGCAAAAACGGGCAAATGCAGGCAAGGGCGATTATACAGCAAAAGTTCTGAAAGGCAGGAGCAAGCGACGGCAAGGCGAACGAACCCAATGAATTCAAGACGCCCATTATCAACGCAGCTAGGCATATCAGCGGCGCATATGGCAGCATTATGCGGAGAAGCGGCATGATTTCGCCCCATTTACTGCTCTCCCCGAGCCATGCCGCAATCGGGTATGAAACAAAGATACCCAATGCGCATACCAGGCTCAAAAAGGCAACCATAACACCGGAAACGGTTGAAGCGAGTCTATCGGCGGCCTCCTTGCCCTCCTTTTCAATCGTCTCCTTGTAGATAGGTATAAGAGCCTTAGAAAGTGCGCCCTCGCCAAAAAGCCGCCTGAAGAGATTAGGTATGCGATAAGCCACATCAAATGCCGACTTGATTACGCCGGCGCCAAAAAAGTGCGCCAACAGCACCTCGCGGACAAGTCCGCCAAAACGGCTTATCAAAGTAGCCACCCCTACAATGACGACATTTTGAGAGACACTCTTTTCAGCCATTGCTCAAAAGCTCCTTTAATGCCTCAAAGACCTTGACGGGAGAGACCGAATTCAAAGCCCTCGTAGCCTCCTCCGACTCCCTTGGAACCGCCCTGGCGTGGCGAACGCCCTCGGCAGCAACAACTCTTGATGCGCCAAGAGGACCGGTCTTCTCGGGGTCGGTGATTCCGAATATGGCGACAACAGGCGCACCCATCGCCGTTGCAAGGTGCATTCCCCCGCTATCATTGCTGACTACAGCGCGACATTTGGAAAGAAGCCAGGCAAGCTCGCCCAGCTTTGTCTTCCCGCAAAGATTTACCGCAGCTATTCCAGCCTGAGCCAACGCCTCCTCAACGGTCTTGCAGTCCTCACTCTCACCGGGAGTTCCGCAAACCAAGACACTCTTAGCAAGGCCGGCCCTTACCGCTTCAGCACCGACCTCGGCAAAATATCTGCCCGGCCAACGCTTGGAAGGACCTCTTGCCGCTCCGGGAAGGACAATCAACGCGTCCTCAACCCCCGCAATATCCGAATAAGGGGGTAATGCATCCACATTCAGAGCGGCAGAAGGCGACGGAAGATTCTCCTCCTCGACCCCCATCAGCCTGGCATATTCATATTGCTGATGAGCCTTATCCAACCCGGCAAGAGAAACCCTGTCCGTTATAAAGAAAAATCTAAATTGCCCGACGGTACCCCTGCACCGCTTAACCTTACCGCGCCAGCAAAGGTGAGCCGAACGAAACGACTGCGGCAAAACAATCGCCTCATCACAGCCGAGACGACGGATTTCCCTGACGGCTTCGCGCATTCCCTCCTTGCCAGGCTTAAGAACGACAATGCCGTCGACATCCTTCATGAACTTCCAAATGCCCGCAACCGAGGCCTTGGCAAGAACATAGACCTTGTCATCGCCATGGGCATCGCGCCATTTTCGCCATGCCGGCAAAGCCATGACTACATCACCGAGCCAATTTGGGGAATGTACGATTATCGTCTTCATTGCACTCCCGAAGGTGATGTTGTATGAAGATTCGCCTCTGGATTTTTCTCAATGAAATAATCAAGAGCCCATTGTGTCGGGAAAAGAATAACCAAATTGCCGTCAAGGTCATGGGCAAGCTTCACGCCGATTCCAAGGTAGGCATCGCGGTATTGCTCCTCCTTAACCCCCAGGTCAAACCAGCGGACAATGGTAAAGGGAGAAGGCTCGATGCGCGGATTTGCGCCATACTCGGCTTGCAGTCTGTGCATGACGACATCAAACTGCAACTGACCGACAGCGCCAAGCAAAGATGTATTAAGTCCCGTATCTGCCGTTGTAAATGCCTGCACGACGCCCTCGTCAAGAAGCTGATCCAAACCCTCTCTGAACTGCTTCTGCTTGTCAGTCCCGATATTGCGGATAGTGGCAAAGGCCTCCGGTGAGAATCGAGGAATCTCATCATAGCGGATGGACGAATCGGTTGTAAGCGTCGCGCCAATCTTGAAAGCCTTGTGCATTACAAGACCGACAATATCGCCGGGAACAGCCGTCTCAACGCTCTCGCGGTCTTGAGCAAAAAGCTTTTGAGGATATGCAAGGCGTATCGGCTTGCCGCCGTCAGGGTCATTTACAATCATATCCTTTTCAAAGGTGCCTGAGCAGATTCGCATAAAAGTCAAACGGTCACGGTGGCGAGGGTTCATATTCGCCTGAACCTTAAAGACAAATCCCGAGAAGGTATCAGACGACGGGTCTACCGGCGTACCGTCCTTAAGCTTGCGAGGCTGAGGCTTCGCGCCATACTTCACAAAATAGTCGAGAAGATGCTGCACGCCGAAGTTGGTAATTCCGCTACCGAAGAAAACCGGCGTCACCTGTCCCGCCGCCAATGCAGCCTCGTCAAACTCCTCACCGGCAAGAGAGAGCATCTCAACCTCATCAACCCACTTCTGATATTCATCATCACCCAAAAGCTCCTTGAGTGATTCATCATAAATGCCCGCGACCTTACTTGCCGCCTTGTGCTTACCGTGTGCAGTACGCTCATAGAGATAAAGCTTTTTCTCCAGACGGTCGTATACGCCACGGAAGTTCTCGCCGTTGCCAAGAGGCCATGTCACAGGAAATGCGCCAATTCCCAAAACCTTCTCAAGCTCATCAATCAAATCAAGCGGTTCAAGGGCGGGGCGATCCATCTTATTCATGAATGTAAAGATGGGTATACCGCGAAGTCGGCAAATCTCGAAAAGCTTACGCGTACGCTCCTCGATACCCTTTGCCGCGTCAATCACCATAACGACAGAGTCAACCGCCGTCAGAACACGGTAAGTATCCTCCGAAAAGTCCTTATGGCCGGGAGTATCCAAAAGATTGATTACGCATCCGTCATAGTTAAACTGAAGCAAAGTCGATGAAACCGAAATGCCGCGCTCCTTTTCAAGCTCCATCCAGTCCGAAGTCGTATTTGGCTGATCACGGCGTGCACGAACCGACCCCGCAAGCTGAATGGCACCCCCGTAAAGCAGCAACTTCTCGGTTAAGGTTGTCTTACCGGCGTCAGGATGCGAAATAATCGCGAAAGTTCTACGCTTGTAAATTTCGTTTTGTCGTTCTTGAGTTGTCATTGCTGTTTAGATCGGTTAAGTTTCAACTGTCCGCAAGCTGCTGCCACGCCACTGCCCTTTGAGCGGCGCAAGGTCACATTCACACCGGCACGCTCCAGCTTACGGGCGAATTTTGCACACACCTCAGGAGAAGGCGTTGTGCCGCTGTAATGTTCAACAGGGCTAAGAGGAATAAGATTAACCCTACCGCGAACAGGACGGACGATATCAATCAGTTCAGCGGCGTGGGCAAGAGAATCGTTGACCCCCTCGACAAGAGTATACTCAAAGGTAATTATGCGACCCGTCTTCTCCGTATATTCACGGCAGGCCTCCATCAGTTCCGAAAGAGGCCAAGACTTATTTACCGGCATAAGCTCATTGCGAAGCTCGTCATTTGGCGCATGGAGAGAAACCGAAAGCTCAACCTGAAGCCCCTCCTCGGAAAGACGCTTTATACCAGGCACAACGCCGCAAGTTGAGAGCGTCAAACGGCGCGCTCCGATTGCAAGACCGTTGGCGTCATTCAGAATCCGAATCGCCTTCAAGACATTGTCATAGTTTGCAAAAGGCTCGCCCATCCCCATAAAGACGACATTCGTAAGCCGCATCGGTGCAGCTTCAAGAGCCGCCATAAACTGACCGACAATCTCCCCTGCCTCGAGATTTCGCACAAAGCCGCACTTGCCCGTCGCGCAAAAGATACAGCCAAAGCCGCAACCGGCCTGCGTCGAAACGCAAACAGTCGAGCGATCCCTGGCGGGGATGATGACAGACTCGATCTTCTCTCCGTCGCGGCACTCCAAAAGAAGCTTCCTAACACCATCGCCGGCCTCGACGAAATCATCGGTTTTCCACGAAGCCAAGTCGACACGCTCCTCCAGTTGAGAACGCAACGCGACGGGAAGGTTAGTCATTTCCGCAAAAGAATGGACCTTGCGGAGATAAAGCCACTCCCAGACCTGACGCACTCTAAACGCAGGCTGCCGCAAATCGCGGAAAATCTCTTCCCATTCAGAGAAGAGCATTCCCCAAGCCAATTTTTTAAGAGCCTGATTCCGGCTATTCGACTTACCTTCCTGACAATTCAAAATCCACTCCACATCTATTTCACATAGACCCTATAGGTACCCTTTCCACCGGTACTGACGCGAATACCGGAAACAGAGCCGTCTACAGGGACATAGAAACGCTGCCCCTGATTGAATTTCGTCACAACCCTTACAGATTGCTTCTGTCCACCACGGCGCACCACTACCGTGTTAATAGAAACAGAACCCGATGTCACCTCAATGTAGCATTGGGAAGCACCCGAAAAAGAAAACTCGCTTGCATTGCCGGCAGAGGCGCTGCCAGCCTGACGCCACCCCTTGGGGGTAGAAGGCTGATGAGAACGCTCGTCGCGGCGGTCGTCACGGCGGTCATCACGGCGGTCATACCTGTCGTCACGGTGGTCATATCTGTGACCGTCACGGCGATCGCGCCTGTCGTCACGGTGGTCATGCCTACGATCGTGACGGTCACGGCGATTGTCATGGCGATGCTCGCGCTTAGGAGGCTCCTTCAAAAAATCAAAGAACCCCGCATAGACCGGCTGCTGAATCAAAAATGTGCAGGCAAGTATCGCAATAGCAAATGTATTTTTTACTGAGTTATTCATAATGACCATCCTTTCTTTATGTACACATCTACTGTCGGTGAGCCATGGAAATTCTTGCATAACACCTGAAGACCTACCGGTAAATGCGCCCTCCGTGAATAAGCCAACCGCCCAAGCGGCGGCCGTCAGGGTCGCGGTGCGTCCAGTGGACCAGCCCGCCCTTGTCATTATCAACAAACTCGCCACAATATTCGACAGCATCACCGACGGCGACATCATCAATGCGCGGTGCAAGCTCAATATTATGAACAACCATCAAAGACTCCCCGTCACCGGTCCTGATAAGAAACTTTTGATGGGGAACACCGTCTCTGTCGTCAGGCAATATACGATAAACCTTACCGCTGCCATGGATAAAACCGTCAGGAACAGGAGGAATGCGAATCTTTGATTTCACATTCCCGTCAGGCTCCGAAGAGACCAGGCTGGCCCTGTCCGCATCAGCATCTCCCAAAAAATCAATATATGGGAAATACTCACGGAGCGAAATCAAGCCAATAACAAGCAGGGCGACCGCAAAGCGAAAAAGCATCATCCACTTTGATTGCGATGAAGGCCGCCCATTCCCATTATTGACATCAGCACCCATTATTTATCCAGGAGATTATGACTAACCTCTAAAGCGAAGCAAGCCGCCTGCAAGCATAATTCCCTTTTGACGCTCGCTGAGGGCGGTCTTCACCTTAAATGAAAAGCCCTTCGTTTCATCACGAATCACAAGCTCGCCAGAGTCCGAAAGCGCAGAGTGCAAATCATCTGCAACAAGGGCATCACCCTGCTCGATACGGTCGTAATCCTCGGGATTCTCAAAGAAGCATGGAAGAATGCCGAAGTTCACAAGATTTGCAAGATGGATTCTCTCAATAGATTTTGCAATGACAAGCTTTACGCCCAGATACATCGGGCACATCGCGGCATGCTCACGGCTCGAGCCCTGTCCGTAGCTCTCGCCGGCGACAATGATGTTAAGCTTGCCCTCGGCCTTATTCGCCAAAGACCTGTCATGGAATGTCGGGTCGACGACCTCAAAGACATAGCGGGCATACTGAGGTACATTCGAGCGATACTTCAGCCTTGCACCTGCCGGCATAATGTGGTCGGTCGTAATCTTGTCTCCGACCTTGATCGTCGCAATGCCGTCAAGCTTTGCGGGAAGCGGCTCGCCAGGAGGAACCTGACCGATATTCGGGCCACGCAAAATCTCAGCGTCGGCGACACCCTTACCGGCGGTCTCGCGGTAAAGGAACATCGAATCGTCAACCGTAAAGGTCGAAGGCATCTCAACGGCAGGAACCGCGACAGTGCGGGGATCCGTAAAGACACCTGTCAATGCCGCCGCCGCGGCAGTCTCAGGACTTGCCAGATAAACCATAGCGCTCTTCGTGCCGCTACGGGCTTCAAAGTTACGATTGCTCGTACGCAAGCTCACAGCGTTAGTGCTGGGTGACATATGAGCGCCGATGCAGAAGCCGCAGGCATTCTCAAGAATACGGCAGCCCGCCGCGATCAGATGCGAAAGCAGCCCCTCGTCCGCAAGCATTCGCACAACCTGCTTTGAGCCGCAGGCAATGCCGACCTCGACATCAGGAGCGACGGTCTTACCCTTAAGCATCAAGGCAACAGTCTTGATATCGCGATAAGAAGAATTGGTGCAAGAGCCAATCATTATTTGATTAACCTTCTTGCCGGCAAGAGAAGCCACAGTCTCGATATTGCCGGGAGAATGAGGTGCCGCGACAAGAGGCTCAAGCGTAGAGAGATCAATCTCGAAGACCTCGTCGTAGGAAGCGTCCTCATCAGCGACAAGCTCCACCCAATCCTCCTCGCGACCCTGTGCCGCCAGGAATTTGCGTGTCACATCGTCCGACGGGAAAAGCGAAGTCGTAACGCCAAGCTCGGCTCCCATATTGCAGATCGTAGCGCGAGACGGGACATCCAAGGTGGCAACACCATCGCCGAAATATTCGACAACCTTACCGACATTGCCCTTAGTGCCATACTTTGAAAGCACCTTAAGGATTACATCCTTTGCCGAAACGCCCAAAGGAAGCCGCCCCGTCAACTTGACACCGATAACCTTAGGCCAAGTGATAAAGAACGGGCCCCCGCCCATGGCGACAGCGACATCAATGCCGCCGGCGCCCATAGCCATCATACCGATACCACCGCCGGTAGGCGTATGGGAATCGGAGCCGATCAAAGTCTTTCCGGGCTTGCCGAAACGCTCAAGATGCAGCTGATGGCAAATACCATTGCCTGGCTTCGAATAGACAATGCCATAACGGCGAGCCACCGATTGCAGATAATCGTGGTCGTCGGCATTCTCAAAACCGACCTGAACGGTATTATGGTCGACATAACTGACAGCAAGCTCAGCCTTAACGCGATCAAGCCCCATACTCTCAAACTGGAGATAAGCCATTGTACCCGTTGCATCCTGAGTCAGGCACTGGTCAATACGGAGAGCGACCTCCTCTCCGGCATTCCTGCCGCCTGAAACATAATGCGCTGAAATAATTTTTTCTACAATGTTCATAAAATACAACCAATCACCCATACGGGTACATTAAGCAAAAAAAGCGAATGCCCTTATTTACCTGAAATCAAATCCAAAAAGCCCTCAGACGAATCAATCATCTGCACTCCGGCGACGACACCGTCCGAACGGACAACCTTCATACGCAAAGCGCCATTAGCCTTCTTACCTGCAGGTATCTTGACAGTCTTCGCATTTATGCAACGCTCAGCCGTCTGCCCCCACGCGTGAATCTCAAGCTCCTTACCGATATAATGGAGAGGATAATCCTTAATGGGACAGACCTTAGGCTCCGCACCTGTCAAAGCGGCAACGGCATTATAGCCGGCAATACGCCCCTGCTCTATCGCGGCGGCGACACAATTATGAGAGGCAATGCCGAATTGAGCGCAGTCACCGGCAGCGTAGACATTGGCCGCACTGGTCTGAAGAGTCTCATCAACGCAAATACCCCTATCGACAGCAAGCCCCGCCGATTGGGCAAGAGACAGATTCGCCTTCGCGCCGACCGAAAGAATAACCATATCGACATCGATGGACTTGTTCTCACCGTCAAGCTTCAGGCAAAGCTTAGAAGCGATCTGCGACGCCGAGACAAGCGATGTGCCGACCTTGACATCAATCCCCAGCGCCTCCAGCTTACTCTTGACAAGCTCCGAAGTCTCCTTATCAAGCTTACCGGCCATAAGACGGGGAGCCTTCTCAATAAGGACAACCTGCTTCTTGGCCTTCGCTGCGCAGATAGCGGCCTCAATACCCAAGATACCGCCACCGACAATTGCAGCTATACGACCGCGACGGCAATGCTTGGAAATCTTCTTGGCGTCATCCGCCGACCAAAGCGTATAAAGAGAAGGAGATGCCAAAAGCCCTGGAATAATAGGCTTAAGAGGATTCGCGCCGCCGGCCAGAACAAAAGCCTCAAAGACCTCGTCGCCGTCAGGAGTCTGAATCACACGGTCATCGACATTCAACGAAGTCACAGGAGTGTCAAGGCGAAGAGTTATACCATGCTCGTCATACCAAGACTGCGGATGAATTGAAAATGGTGAAACATCGCCATCGGTAAAAGCGGCCTCGGGAAGCTTTGGTCGGGCATAAGGAAGAACCGGCTCCCTTGAGAAAAGCGTTACCGAAAGTGCACCGGCCTTACGCGCCGCAAGAGCAGCCTCAATACCGGCAGGACCGGCACCAATAATAGCAATACGCATCATAGTTCTTTTAATCTCCTAATCTCATCTGCCCAAAGCTCTGGATCTGGAGTTTCCAAAACCAAAGGCATATTATCAAAACGCTTGTCTCTGGCAATCCTGGCAAAAGTGCTCCAGCCAAGACAACCGGTTCCCAAAAGAGCATGACGGTCGGTATGCGAGCCAAGCTTGACAGCCGTATCATTCAAGTGCATGCCGCGCAGACGGCCAAAGCCGATAACACGGTCAAAATCCTCGGCCATCCGCGCCCAGCCATCATCAGTCACAATATCAAAGCCGGCTCCGTAAAGATGCGCCGTATCCAAGCACACCCCCACGCGATCGCCATCCTTGACATGCTCAATCACCAAAGCCAACTCCTCAAAGCGCGAGCCGAGATAAGAACCCTGCCCCGCCGTATTCTCCAAAATCACCGAAACCTCGGGAACTGCATCCAACGCTCGATTTATGCTATCGGCGATTCGAAGACAACCCTCCTCGGGAGTACCGACCTTAACATAACTTCCGGGATGGATATTAAGGCCGGGCAAACCCAACTCAAGACACTTCTCAAGCTCGCCGATCAAAGAATCGACCGCGCGCAGGCGCGCCTCCTCGTCAGGAGTCGCCATATTTATCAGATAGCTCGCATGAGGCAAAACAAACTTAGGTGAAATCCCGGCCAAAGCCAGATTTTCAGCAAAAGCGTCAATAGTCCTCTTAGCAAGCGGCGGCGCCTTCCATTGACGCTGCGGCTTCACAAAAAGAGCAAACGCCGTAGCACCAATGGCCCTGGCATTCAACGGAGCCTGATCAACGCCGCCGGCAGTTGAAACATGAGCTCCCCAATATTTATTGCAATGCTCAGACATCAAACCCGGCCTCCCTCAATTTAGCCTCGGTAAGTCCGCCATCGGCAAAACCCAGCAAACGGGCTACATGCTTGCCAATCACATCAGACTCCAAATTGACAGCATCCCCGGTCTTAAGCGACGCAAGAGAAGTATTGCGCCAAGTATGGGGAATAATATTGACCGCCAAAAAATCGTCACCCAATTTCGTAATAGTAAGACTGACGCCATCGATAGCGATAGAACCCTTCATCACACTCTGCCTGGAAAGAGCCGAAGAGCATGAAATCACAAGCTCATAGTCTCGCCCCACATCGGAAATCGACTGCACAATACCAGTCTCATCAACATGACCCTGAACGATATGACCGCCAAAACGGTCATTAGCCCTCATCGCCCGCTCAAGATTAACCCTCGCGCCATTTGAAAGCCGCCCCAAAGCGCTGCGACGCAAAGTTTCATCAAGCAAATCCGCGGCAAAGCCGTCAGGCAGCACCTCAGCGACAGTCAAGCAAACACCCTGCACAGCCACACTCTCACCCAAAACAAGAGGATCGTCAACAGGAAAAGCGCAAGAGATAAAAACCCTCCAACCGCCATCCTTACGGACGCGGCTCGACAAAGTACCCAAATTTTCAACGAGACCCGTAAACATAATGAAAAAAATATCAATCCACAAGATAATACACCATTGTGAGATTTTTTTCCATAGTAACTTTACAAAGAAAGCCCCCAGGCGGCAACCGCATCATGGGCACACTCGCGCAAAAGCTTCACAGCCGCAGGCTTCAGCAAAACATCAGGAACAGTCGCAAGCTTACGGACATCAGCACCAAAAAGCTTCTCGGTCCAGACACAGGCCTGCAAATACTCGCCATCAGGATTAAGATGAATACAGTCCATCGAGACAACCCCCTCGTCATTCACCCTGCGATTGCCGACGACATCATCCTCAACAGCTCTAACAGGAAATCTCTCCCTGAAAAACTGCACAGCGTCACCGGTCGGAATCACCTCAAAACCGTTCTTGGCGGCAAGCTCGGCATAATTAGCCCTCAAACGGTTATACATCTCAGTCTGGTCGAATCCCCACGCGCCTGCGCCGCCCGTCTCCTGATCGCAAATACGCCTATCGGCATTGCAATAGCTCCAAGTCTCCTGAACAACAATCTTAGCGGAAGGAGCCCTCCGCCTAATCTCCTCAATAACCAGTTCAGCCCAAGGGTAAAAAGAAGTCGGCTTCCAGCTCTCGTGGCTAGCCTGCTGAATAGAAATGACATCCCACTCATCGCCCTCAAGCATCATTGGAATATTGCACCAGCCCTTAATTTTCCCGTCAACCTCCTCAGTATTGCCGAGCAACGGGAAAAAAGGAACATCCCCTTGATTCTCAAGCGACGAATAACTCCAAGTCACCATATAAGGCTTAAAGTCATCGTAAGAATTACCGGCAAAGATATTCGCCGCATGACGCTCCAAAGGGCAGCCCCCGATATAAAGGCTGGTCAAATCCAGTTTACAACCAAGCTCCCTAGCAATAGCAGGCATATGCTTAAGCACGCAAATAGAAAAGCTGTTGCCAATCATCAGAACCTTCAATGGCCTATTGGAATCCATAAAATCTCCTCCCAAAAGTATCACTTAAAAAATCTTCTCGCCAAGCAGACGGGCAGTCAACTCCACAGCCAAAACAGCCGTCTGATTTCTAACATCAAGAACAGGATTAACCTCAACAACCTCCGCAGAAGCGACCAGCCCCGTATCAGCCATCTCCTCCATAAGAAGCAAAGCTTCCCTATTAGTCAAGCCGGCAGGAAGCGGAATGCCGGTCCCGGGCGCAAACATAGGATCCAAAACATCCATATCAAAGCTAACATGGATCATATCTACGCGATTACGGAAAAAGTCCTTGATTGAATTGGCGATCGAAGAAAAGCCGTATCTGTCAATATCGCTCACAGAGAAAACCGTCACCCCCGCCTCACGCATCAACTCACGCTCGCCGGGATCCAAATCGCGAGTACCGACAAAGCAAACATTCCTCGGATCAACCTTCACACCATCAAAATGGAGATTCACAAGCTCAGGCAAACCAAAGCCGCAAGAAGCCGCAAGACACTCGCCATGAATATTCCCCGACGGCGAAGTCTCAGCAGTGTTAAAATCCCCGTGCGCATCGACATAAAGGACGCCCAAACGCTTTTGTGAAGCCCTGGCAGCCGCCGACACACCGGCAAGAGTACCCAGAGTTATCGAATGGTCGCCACCCAAAACCAAAGGGAAAGATTTTTGAGAAACAGCAGACTCAACCTCCCCCGCAAGCACCTCGCAGGCGCGCTTAATCGGAGCCAGATATTTAGCCTTAGGATTCCCCTCCTCAGCATAATCCTGCGGCTGAATCTGCACAGGAGAAGAATAACTGACAATAGAATGGCCGATATTCTCAAGCTTTTCCCTAAGCCCTGCAAGACGAATAGCAGACGGCCCCATATCAGAACCATGGCGACTTGCACCAAAATCAAGCGGCATTTCAAGAATGTGAATATTCATAACTCAAAAATTCTACCATAAAAAAACCAAAGAATAAATCCTCATCCACCCAAAAGTCTTGCTGCGGCTACTCCGCCAGCCACCATCAGCAAACCCTTCTCAAAATTCTACTGCGCCGTTTTCGCGCATTGACACAAAGCCTTTACCGCCCGCCGAATCGACGGCGCCGACAATGATATGATCCAAAAGCGGTATCGCCATTATCCGCGAAACATCCACGAGCTTTCGCGTAAGCTCCACATCATACATATCCGGCTTTTCATATAATATAAAAAGCCGACGATTTTCGATTGAAGCCAAATATGCAAGATTGCGTACGCTACTCCAAGTATCTTTCCCATCTTAAGCATTGTCAATCAAGCGGGATTCTTTAATCCATGAAAGAGCCGCTATTCAAACCTACTGCCGCAAAAATGCGACTGGTATTGTCAATTCATCTCAAGATTCTCTCGTTACTCATTCTCTTTGTTTGAAATCTTAACGATATTATCTCATTTAAGAACAAAACTCATTTAAGAACAAAACTTGCAACATCCTTTTAACAGCCCCCCTATTGCATTTGACACTCCCCCTCACCACAATTTTCATCCCAAATTTTGTTCCGCACCGTAATCTCACTTTGCATAATTTTGCTAACAACAAGTAAATCATTGCTTCGAAATCATACTTCGGAACTTCAAAATTTCGACATTGTCTTAATATCATTTATAGCAACGATATATATGTTATTTCAATGTAGTCAAAGTAGATGAATTTCAATATTGAATTTAGATTGCGATTTTGTTCCGCACCGTAATCTCATTTTGTTGTTGCGTTATATTTTTTTGTGTGGTATATTTGTCTTTGTGATTGGTTTTTAGTGAGGTTTGGTTATGGATGAGAAATCGTATTATTTGAATGTCAGGAAGCTTGCAAGGGAAGAACTTCGCCAAGAGGAGATGCGTTTTAAGCGTCAGCAAAGGCGTAAGGAAGAAATCGCGAGGGCCTATGGTGATTTATGTGAGGCTACCGATGGCGAGGCTGCTCTTTGGTTAAGGAATGGTTATTGTAGCTTTGATATGGCATATATGCTTGCCTGTGATCGATGGACTAAAATATGCGCAGAAAGGTATTTTAA
>JAZUMF010000053.1:0-2525 GCA_045603485.1 Kiritimatiellia bacterium
CCCCGCGAGCGCCCATAATGCAGACAAACGGCTCATTCCAGTCTATTTCTTTCGACAAATATCTATGGAATCCGCAATCTGTTTCACGAATTAGGCGATTACTTGTCCGAAAAATCGGCTCTATTTCTTCTGCTGTCATCACACACCTCGATTCTTCATATTCTGAAAATAAGGTAAAATTAGAATGTAGAGATTCTAAAATCAAGCCATTTTCAGAAAGTCAAGTTACAAGAGCAGTGTATCATATAGACTTTTTGCCGTCAACCACCTATTTTGGAATTGCGGTGCGAGGAAAGGGTCAGCACCTGTTCTGCTCGATAACCCTGTTCTTTCTCATGCGGACATTATACCAAAAACTCGGCTACTGTATCGATTTTACTGTATTAATAAGCTCTGACCCTTCATTCCCTCTTCATGTTCAGTACTATTCCCAAGTGCACGATCTACAATATCCAACGCCATCCCAAGATCATCGTCCGCAAAGTCATCTGCCGCAACAAGCACCAGCCATTGCCTTATGACAGTAAGTTGCGAATGCGTCAAGCACCTTATATCTTGCTGCGGCAAATCGCAAATCCAATAGACCACACTATCTGCGTAACCTCCAAATTTTTGATTTATCTTCCTTGACACCTCTACAAGAAGCACTACCGGCACAAATTTAATTGCGTCATGAAAATACATCGCCGCAATACCGAATGCCATGCTTATATATTCATCGGATTCCCCAGCAACATTCTCCTCCTTCATTTCACAAAGATATTTACGCATGTCTGCGTCAAGCACAAAAGCATCCATTATATCGCGCTCTAGTGTATGCAACTTATCAATAAACTCGTCTACCATACAACAACACTCCATTCTTCTAGTTAGTTACGAAACCGACAACACCGACTATTGCGCCGACTACGACCGATGCCGGCACCGTTACAATCTCTTCAGGAACAAGCGCCTGAGGGCCGGCATTACCAGCCATTGACAAAAAAGACCCTTTTTGCCCAATTGAAACTTCGCGCCTTCATTTCACCGGTTTTTAATATCTGGAGTTCGAAAACTCCCCGTAAAAATCAAGAAGCGTTGAAAGGCGTGCGCCTATATCGCCTGTACCGCCGCTGATTATTTCGCAAACCAGCACTGCATTGGCGCGAATGAGAACGGCGCCGGCATGTCCGTCCCGCCAGCGTGATGATGGCAAACCCTCGCTTCTGATAAAGCACATGTCGGGAATATCACGCAACATTTTCACTTTACCAGCCAAGACAGATGCAGGAAGCGGTTCATTGACCAATTGCGCAATTCCGAAATTGAAGGCATCCCCGTTGGACTTGAACAGGTACAAGCGTCCACCTATCGAGATTTCACTGCCGCGGTAGCCATCCAAGTCGTATACCGCCTCAGCGCCGCTGCGATAGGCCGAATCTCTTCTGCTTACGTGGACGGAGTCGAAGCACCCCACATTCTGCGCATTGGCAAATTTATTTGTCGTGGCCGCAATCCGTTCTGATTTATTTGTCGTGGCCGCAATCCGTTCTGATTTTAGAAGCTTCTCCGAAACGGCTAATTGGCGCGCGAATAAGGACGTCGCGCTGTTGCTGGCGCTCTGGTGCTTCCTGTACAACTCTACCGCCGGACAGTAACTACCCCACCATGGTTTTGCTTCGCTGGGCGTGTCTGGGACGAAACGGGCGAAACCGGTTCTGTCAAACACCATGGCATCCGTATCGTAGAGGCATACGGTCTCGCCAAACTGAGTATGGCACGAGGCAATGAATCCCGTCTTTGCAGTGGGGAAGAAAAACACCCACTCCATCAAACCGCTTGACCACATTTCTTTGGCGATGCGCGTTTCGCAGTTTCCCAATTTTTCGAACACATATCCGAAGAAATCCGTCAGCCTGCTTTCAGCGCCGTCAATAAATCCGCTCTTCACCCCTGCCGACGCGAACACGGCGACAACCTGCCGGTTCGTGCGATCGAGGCAGACGGTATAATTGCGAAATCGAGTATCGCCAGCTTCGCCGGACGGCGTGAACCTGCAATATTCATACTGATCGGATCTTGCCGTTACATTGTTGTACCACGGCGGGCAAGTATCGGCGACAGCCATCTTCTGTCCAAGTCGCACGCCGAAAAGCGACAGCGCATCCCCCTCTCCGTCCAGGAAACGAAATGCACCGCCGCCAGTCTCCGCCTGCGCCGCAACAGCAATAAGCACCGCCGCGCATCTTAGCACCATCATCTTTGTCTTCATCGTCGTTTCTCCTCTCATTGGCAATTGGAATTGGTCTTGGCAACACTTTCACATTGGCAACATTTCCCAACAATTCGTGCAAATGGTTTCATGGGCTGCTCCTTTCTTGTTGAATGTGGAAATGTGCAAATATCCAACAGCCAATATCCAATTTGCCCCGCCATCATTGAATAATGGATACTGGATATTGGATACTGGATAATTGCACATTCCATTCCCACCATTCACTGCTTGCAAATCCGTTTCCGCGCCGTGGACACGCTTGCGCCGAATA
>JAZUMF010000054.1:0-13211 GCA_045603485.1 Kiritimatiellia bacterium
AAAATGAGATTACGGTGCGGAACAAAAATCATATTGTGGATGAGGTGTTGGTTGCAAGGGTCTTTAGTGGATTTAAGGGTGGTAAAGGCGATAAGGTCGGCGATGTAAATAAGGGTGGTATGGATGAGACGGGTGGTAAAATCGGTAAAGGTGGCAGTGGATATAAGGGTGGTATGGGTGGTAATGGATATAAGTGTTGTAGGGAGGAGAGGTTATTGAGGGCGATTGCGATTTACAAGGAGATTTCAGAGGGTGTTGTGGGGGCTACTCAGATGATGGCGAGGATTGATGCCTTTTTGGATCCTGAGCGTGTTGAGGAGGCGACAACTTTGGTATTTTTGAGAGAGAAATACCAAAATGAGATTACGGTGCGGAACAAATCGAAGTGGTGGAGAAGATTGATTGGCGGGGTGAAGGGTAAATGGGTAAACTAGATATATGGTGTCTGCCAATCAATGGATTGAATCTTCAATGGCGGCAGATTTTTGCGAGGGTGTACTATTGTCACAGCATGATGTTTATGCTCGTCGCTACCCTAAATAACATCGTATTATTTCTCTACAATACGGAACGATACCTAATTTACCAGAATATATAATTTGAGACGAATAGTCAGCCATCCCCCCTATCCCGATTGCTTCCTGTAATTTTTTTTCGGGATGCGTGCTCCATACGAAGTTGTATCATTTTAGCACTCGCTTTGACCGCGGCTTCAGCACATTTAACATATCTGACGACGGGATTCGTCATAACGAGATAAAAGCCTAAGTCGTTCATTTCACGATATCCTCTAACCTATGTAATCTTGCGCCCACTCTTAAACATACCGCCGAAAATCGGCCCCATACGAAACCGCCTTGGACATTATTGGCAGCCATGCTTTCCGCCAAAAAAAAATTATTTTGTCAGATTTAGAGATGGATTGCGTATCTGTAGTAGAAAGGTAAATCGTTTTTTCGGTTTTCGTTCGGGATTTTGGAGTTTTTATGAGTGTGCTAAGACTTTCTTTATTTATTGTTATGCTTGCTTGTTTCGCATCAGGGCAAGCAATGACAAATGCTCAAATCGATAAAAAGATTAAGCATTTATCTAGCTTAAATTGTGACTATGAAGTTGCTGGTGAATGGTTTAAGTTATCTAAGGAAATAAAAAATAGAGAGTTAAGGCAGGAAGTATTGAAAACGGCTGGCGCCGCTCTCCTTTATTCAAAAAAAGGTGGCGTATATCAAAATACTGTTCGCTCTTTAATAGATGATGTAACAGAGTTTGAAGAGTCGTTAATTGTTGATTGCGATAAATGTAGCGGCTCTAGAGATTATGAGTCTGAGTGCAAGAAATGTGAAGGGGCGAGGCGGTGTACATATGCTAGCTGCAGAGACGGGCAAATATATGTGCGAGGTGTTGGTACCATACCAAGTCGCTATGACCGTTGCCGTGAATGCCGAGGCACTGGAATCTGCCAAGAGTGTAAAGGTAAAGGGCGAGTTACCGGCAAGTGCCGCCAATGCAATGGTAAGGGGCAACGAATGAGTTCAGATGCGATGTTGCAGGCCTATAGAGATCACGCATCAGCCGCTAGAGCGATTCTTAATGGTAATATTGCTGCCGCAAAACGAGAAAAGGCTATTCGCGAGCGTTTTATGGACCCTCGTACTGTGACGCAAACAAGTTGGGATAAGAAAAAATATGAGTTTTCCTCTGAAGACAAAAATGCGCTAGAAAAAATGGTAAAAACCGCAAGGCAGAAATCAATTGCTATTGCCGTAGATGCATCGACCGTTAAGAGCTCAGGTTTTAATTTACAGAGCCTTGGTTCTAGTTTTGTTGCAGATTTAAGCTCAGAGATTGATGGGCTCGGCTTTTTGCGTGTTGTTACGGAATTTGGCAACGAACAACTTCTTTCTTTTATTGAAGGAGGGTATGGAAAAGCTTCAACTGTGGAAATTCCTGATTATATTCTCTTATGTCGTCTTACATATGTTTCAGCGACATCGCAATGGAATCCTAAAAAAGTTATGATAAAGGCGTTTTTCCAAGTATATGACCGCTCTGTAAGCGCAACAAGGTTTTCTAAGACAATTCCAAAAGAAGAGCCACGCCCAGACTCTGGTCCTGCGTCAGATACGGTGATGCGTCTTTTTGCTGTAACCGCGAAAGAATATATGGAGCAGATTACAGGAGAAATAGGTCCCGTGGGAATAGTTATGAAAACTACAGGAGGTGGGCGTTATGCTTATATTTCACTTGGAGAAAAAGCGGGTCTAGTTGCAAATGGAAGAGTCCAGTTTTTTAAGAGTGGTGGCAATGATTTCGGTGGGCTTGTGGTGAACAGTTACACCGATGAGAGCGATGATGATGCTCAAGGAACAGGAAGTAAGAGAGTTCAAAATCTAAAGCGTCGTGCAGAGATTAATTGGGAATCTGTTGCCGATGGTCATGTTTCGGAAGGGACGCTTCCAGAGCCAACAAGAGCATGGATAGTTGTTGAGAACTTTGATAAAAACAATCCTCTTGTTATGCCAGGTATGGGAGTACGAATTGTTCCAGTGTCTAGGAAGACAAAACCGTCATCGTCTAAAAATGATAGCTCCCCATCTAATAGTTTTTTTGACTTCTAAAATAACTTTTTTCTGTAACACAAAAGGAGACAACAATGAATAAGTTAACACTCGTTGCAGCAATTACAACTATTGCGATAACAGGTAATATTGTGGCATTGTCTGCAAATGCACCAAAAAAGATAATGTTAAAGCTTTCAACAGTCGAGACTATTGGGTCTCGCCACCAAAAAACTTGGAATCCCCCTTCAAAGCCATTAGTATTATCTGAAAAACCATATTCTGTTGTAGATATAAATAATGCTACCCCGGAAGAAGCTGATCGTATGCGTAGGAAAAATGAAGCAATAGAAGATGCTCAGAGAACGGCAAACGAACGAATTGCATTTGAGAATTGGAGCGCTGAATATAGACATATGAAGGGCGTTCAAGCACAATTAGAGGGCAATGAGTATGGGCGTCAAATCATTATTGCGCTTGATAAATTTGCGGCCATTGCTGGATCGTTCTTTGACTCAGATTACATAGAGTATTTTCATAGAATGGATAATGACGAAGGGTGGAAAGAAAAGTCTTTAACAGAAATGACCAGCCCTGATGTTGTTGCAGCACCATATTTCATAAAGTTGGTTTTTGATGACCCTCATCCATCAACCGCTGTTGTTGAAATGAATGGGCAAGAGTTCAAAAACACAAAATGTGAGCAAAAAGTTATCTATCATGTTCAAGACAATAGCGGAAAAACGATTACTTCTGGGATGGTTAAAAAATCAAAGTTAAGCCGCACATCTAATGCCGTTCAAATTAGTGGCACACTTGAGAATGACTTAGTAGATCTAATGGAGGAATGCTTGCAAGAAATAGCTAAGCGCATCAATGACCATTTTGTCCTTACTGTATCATTTACGCTTGTTGGACCTAAGGATGATGATGAATTTGATGCGGAAAAAGGCACGATAGAGATAAATGGTGAAACTTACAATTCTGGTGATGAGTTCAAAATTTTAAGGGGGAGTTACCCAGTAAAAGTTGAGATGGAGGATTATGAGTTATCAAAAACCACCTACTCTATCACAAAGAGTGATGAAATTGAACTTAAAATGAAGTCAACAAAATGTAAGTTAACTATTACCGTTAAAGGGCCATCGGGGGATAAGGAATTTGATGCCGGGAGTGCACAGATATCAGTTAAAAGTAATGATGGGCAGGAAGAATTTAGTCTTTCCAGTGGAGAGGCTGAACAGATTCCACATGGGAAATATACCATTGATGTTGAGATGGATGGTTATAAAGCCAAGTCCAAAAAAATTGATCTTAAGAGCAGTTCAAAGAAAGAGACGATTACGATGCTCAAGGATAAGGTCAACGAGTAAAGCTTATAGAATCAATTCTTGGGAGTATTCACAATGGCTACAGAATCAACAAATGTTAAATTTTCGTGCCCGCATTGCGGGCAGCATCTTGCCGTAGAATCCGACATGGCTGGTTTAGAATTTGACTGCCCAAACTGTGGGAAAAAGGTTATTGTAAACACATCAAATGCGGAAGAAAATGGTGTAGCCATTGATATCAATAGCAATATTAATACTCTGAAATCTGAAGAAGTGGCACAGGATAGCGCAACTTCTTCAGATAATAATACTGTTACTAATGATAATCCATTTTTGAAGGATTGGGAAAATGCCAAGGCTAAAGCGAAGGCCGGGGGAGAGGTTGCAAAGGAGCTTTCAGGAAAGGCTTGGGAGTCCTCAAAGGAGTATGGTAAGAAGGCTGCTAGGACTCTAGGGGAAGCAGGCGATGCTCTTAAGACCAAGTGGGAAGAGGAAAGTGCTAAGAACCGAAAAGATAATCCGACACGCAAAGAGTGGATTATTGTAAAGCTAAAAGTTTTGCTTGAAACATTAAAGTGGTGTTGGTTTAATCTTTTAGCGAAGTCTTCTATATTAAAAAGGACTCATACTTATGTTTGTTATAAATGGAATAGTAGTAGTAACAAGACACGCAAGTTTATTAAGATAGGACTGGTGTCTGCATTGGTTATATTTGTACTGGTTCCAATAATAGATAATGTTTCTGGATATAAGGCAAAGCGTCAAGAGCGGAGAGAAAGGATTGCTAGAGCTGAAAGATGGGCTGCGGAAAAATCGAGAATGCAATCACGAGGATTAGTCTATATAGGTGGGAAGTGGATGACGCCTGGGTCTGCACGAAATGTTAAATTTGAAGTTTTTCAAATTTTTGAAGATGGTCATGCGTTGTGCGAATCATCTGATGGCATTATGTTTGCTTTACTTTTCTCAGCTTCAGACAACAGAAGAATAGCCGAAGGTGATATGTGTATGAATGATTTATATAGATGTGGAACTTATTCATATACTACGGTCCAAAAAGCTAGAAGGCGAGTTCCTCAATATGCAATTGACCTAGAAGTAGCTGAGAAATTAATCGACTACGAAGATTCTGATGGTAGCTAATTTAGAATAGACAACCAAAGGATTAATAAATGAACAAGCAAACTTTACTAGCAGTTATTATTTGCTCAATTGCGACTATTGTTAGTGCGCAATATTATTCATATCCTGCTGGCAGGAATGGTACGACATATCATTCGGGTGGCAATGGCTCTTCTGCAGGACGAACAACAGTTAATGGTAATAATGCTTATCATTACAACGGGAGTGGTACTTCCGTCGGTCGTTCTCAGACGAGTGGTAATAACACTTATCATTACAACGGGAGCGGTACTTCCACCGGTCGTTCTCAAACGACTGGTAACAATACTTATCATTACAATGGGAGCGGTACTTCCACCGGTCGTTCTCAAACGACTGGAAATACCACTTACCATTACGACGCGCAAGGGCGGCAAACCGGTCGCTCTCAAACGATTGGCAATAAAACTTACCATTACGATGCGCAAGGGCGGCAAACAGGCTCTTCGATGGCGTATTAATTGCGAGACTTATAAGGCCCTTTTTAAAGGGCTAATTGTTCCTTGAGGCAACTGTTACCCTAAATTCGGCAGTTGGGGGCAGATAGATAATAGGGTGCCTGACGGCAAGGAGCCTTGTGTCCCTGAGTCCCTGTAATAAACTTTTAAGTGTTAGGCTTGACATTCTATCAAAAACTTGACTCAATAACTTTCTATAACTTAAGCAAAGTTTGCAAGTAGAATCAGTATGACAGTTTGCGAGTTTTGCAGTTTTTTTCACGCGTAGCGAAAGCAATACTACAATATGGAAGTTAGACGCGAGACATTAGACTTGTGCGATTTTGGACTTAAGACTTCTAGGAATCTTATGTGGACGGGCAATTAAACTTATCGGGCTCAAAGCTATTGTCTCAAATGGTGATTATGAGCCTACAACTGCCGTTTTTAGGGTTATTTCCCAGTAAATCGGCGGAGGGCTTCAAGGGTGGTGGCCGGATGGGGCGGACACCCCGGAATGAAGAGGGCGGGCTCTGTCGGCAATTTGCCTTGTTTGTAGAGACCTCCTGATATTGCACAAGCTCCGGCGACTATTAGGAATTTCGGGTCTGGCGTAGCCGCGTAGGTTTTGTCGAGGGCTAACTGCATATTTTCGGAGATTGGCCCTGTTAGATAGATGGCGTCGGCATGGCGAGGGGAGGCTACGAAGCGAATGCCGAAGCGTGCCATGTCCCATGCCGGTGTGCCGAGAACATTAGCGTCGAGCTCGCATGCTGCGCAACCTCCTGCTGAGACTTCGCGCATCTGAAGTGACTTTGAGAGTGCTTTCGCTTGAGGGTCGGTTTGAAGGGGAGGTGTATATGGCGGCTCTCCCGCTTTTACTATCAAATCCTCGCGTTTGAAGACGCCTAGGCGGTATTCACGGGTAAAGCGAAGCTTTGAAGATACTTCGGCGCAGCGTCCGCAAAAGGTGCAGCGTCCCATGTCGAGCATGGCGACTCCGTCTTTGAAGCATAGGGCGTCGGGAGAGGGGCAGACGGCTTTCATCTTGGCAATGTCATCTTCAGTTGTCTCTTTGTCTATTTCGGGGCGTCCACGGAATTCGGGTGGCAGATTGGGAGGGGCTGGAGGAAACGAGCCTGTGCGACAGCCTTCTTTGATTCGTGCGATTAGTGCCTTTAACATGGTGTGCCTTATCTATCGGTTCCGCAGTAGGAGAGGTTGAATGATTTGTTGCAAATTGGGAAGTTGGAGATTTGCTCGCCGCGGAGTGCCCACGCAAGGCCTTGCCAATTGTGGGCAGATGGGTCAACTATTTTGTATCCGATGAGTTTGCCTTCTTTGGTGAAGGCTGCCGCGTGGACGAGTTCGCCTCGCCATGCATTTACTTTAGCAGCGACTGTAAATGGAGGCGTGCTGTTGCTTTTCTCGGCTTCTTTACATTCCGGAGGCGTGGCTCCATTGAGAATATCAAGGACGATTGCGTGAGCTTCGTCAATTTCGGTGCGTCTTACGATTGCGCGAGACATGACATCGCCTTTGAGTTCAACGGAGGCGCGTCTTGCCACACCGACGAGTCCTTTTTGGATTGCAATTTCGCGAGGTACTGTACCGGTTCCGTCAAAGCGTTCGCAGACTGTTGGCGCTTCGAACATTAATCCGAGTGCACGGTCAAGCTCTGGCCTGACTCGCTTTATCCATTCTTTGAGCGATGCGATTTTTTCATCGGTGAGATTTACGCGTGTGCCTCCAGGCATGATGGCGTTGCGCCCGAAGCGATTGCCGCAGAGGAGCGCTGTCATGTTGAGGTATTCGCCGCGGATGCGTCCGCAAAAGGCTGCGGTTTGCAGAAAGGCGACATCTCCCGCCAGAGCTCCTAAATCTCCTACATGGTTTGCAATGCGCTCGAGCTCCAGAAGTAGCGTGCGGATGCGGCGCGCATTGCCATCCAGTTTTTTGTATTGCGACGGAAACGCGGCTTCCATGATTTCGGAGTAGGCTGTTGCTGCGGCGATTGAGGTGTCTCCCGCGCAGGTCTCGGCAAGAGCTATGCGGCGTGATTCGTTTTGGGCTTTTACTATTTCGTCTTCAACACCGCGGTGCTGGTATCCTAGGAAGATTTGCAAATTATAGACATCTTCACCCATACATTGGAAGCGGAAGTGTCCCGGCTCAATGACGCCTGCGTGAACGGGGCCTACGGCTACTTCGTGGGATGCCGAGCCACGAAGGCGCGAAACCGAGGTAGGGTTGATATATCCGCCAAGGGTGTCAAGGTGATTTAAGGCTTCCTGTTCGGATGCAAAGGTGAGGAGTTCTGTCATTAGAGGTCTCCTTTCGCATGGCAGTATGCGATGTAAATTGAGGCGAGTGTTCCACCTGCAACAAGGGTGATTGCAATAAGTGTAGGCACGATTGCGAGGCGTTTGGGAACAGGTGTGAATTCTGTGACTGGCCTGCACATTGTCATTGAGAGGGCAAACCGCATCATTGCCGCAAAGACGATGAAGAGTAATACGAGAACGGTTGCCGAGACGGCAAATGGTGCGGCAGAGACGAGTGCGAGTTCTGTGAGGAATAGAATTGATGGTGGCATACCGCAGATGAGGATTATTCCGAGGAGCCAAAGTGCGGAGTGTCCCTTCATTACAACGGATAAGCCTTGAACTGCCGCGATTGTCCGAGTATGGAAGGCGAGTAAGAGGTTGCCTGCCGTTTGGAAGAGGAGCGTTTTGGTTAGCGAATGGGTTGCGATGTGGGCAAGAAGTGCAAGCACTAGAATTTTTGGCGTTGAATCCAGTCGCGCGATTGTTGCATAAAGTATCGTTATGAGACCCATGTGTTCAACCGAGGAGTAGGCGAGTAAGCGTTTGTAATCGGTTTGGCGAACCATAAAGATTGCGCCGACGGCAACTGAGAGAATGCCTAGTGTAAGCATGGCATTGTTGCAAAATGGGGCGGCCTCTTGCGGCATTGCTTCGCGAAATCTGATAATTGCAAAGAAGGAGCAGTTCAGGAGCGCACCGGAGAGAAGTGCTGAAACGGGAGCGGGGGCTTCTGAGTGGGCGTCTGGGAGCCAGGTGTGAAACGGGGCAAGGCCCGTTTTGGTGCCGTAGCCTGCCAAGATAAATGCAAAGCCTGCAAGATACCAGCGAAGGCTGCCGGTTGACTGCGCATGGAGAAATAGCATGGTCCCAAAGAGTGCAAAGCTGATACCGATTGAGCAGATGAGGAGGTATTTCCACATTGCTTCAAGGCTACCTTGTTCGCGGTGGTATGTTATAAGCGGAGCAGAGACGAGTGTGGTAAGCTCTACAGCCACCCACATAAGCGGCAATGACGGCGCAAGAAGGGCAAACATCATGGCAGCAAAGAAGGCGACAAAGAGCAGATAATAGAGCCAGTGCGGCATATGGTTGCCTTGCTCGCGCCTGTCTGACTCGGGAATATAGAAGAAGCTTTGTGCTAGATTAGCCAGAAAGAGAACTGGCGTGAGTATAAGCAGCAGATTTTTGAGAGAGAGTTCCATATTAGGCGTGGTTGCGATGGTGTGGATGCAAGAGATGAGAATCGCCAAGATGATTAAGCTTGTCGGTGTCGGTTGAAGAGAAGGTTCTGTTAATTTGGAAGATTGCAATGCCTAAGACGAAGACCAAGACAAAGACATCAAGTAGGATGCCAAGCTCAACGATTAAGCTATATTCAAGCAGGAGCCCTGCGCCGAAAACAGATATGCCGTTTTCAAGAACGAGAAAGCCGAGTACCTGAGTAATCGCCTTTTTGCGCGCACAGATTAGAAGCAAGCCTGCTCCCATCGTCGTCAGTGCGACGGGGATTGCAAGCTCTGAGGCGATTGTTTCATGGATATGCAAAAGTTTCCCAATCGAAAAACCGCCGACTGCCATCGCAAAGACGATTACTTGTGAAAGATGAAATGAAATAATCGGCTCGACCTCGCGCTTTGTTTTTGCTTTTTTTGCAGCATAGCTAAGAAGCATCGGCATTACGATGCCCTTTACAAGAATGTTGATTAAGGCAACGATAATGATATGTGATTCTGGGCATCCCTTTGTTTGCCAATTCCATAGTAGAATCGGCAGAATACCGACAATCCAGCCTTGGGTTGCCACAAGCCTTATAGCCTGATTAAGGCGACCTGAGCCGGCTAGTGAAAAATCAGAGAGCAAAAAGATGACAAGTGCAATTTCTGAAAGCGTAATCATTTGAGTTCCTGGATATTTTGCTATTGAAGCAGCCACTTGATGATGAGAAATACTGCAAGAGCAGCTACAAGCATAGCACCCATAAGGGCCTGTGGCGTCTTCAGAAATCTCATTCTTGCCATCGTCGACTCAACGATGCCGATTATGACGCCCATCGCTAGTGTACCAATAAAAACTTGGGCGGCGCGGAGCAATGCAGAATCGCCAAAGTTCGGAATAAAGAGGAGTACAAAGAATGCCGCCATAAGTTCAAGCTTCAAAGCCGCAGCATAGAGGGCAAAGGCCAAGTCGGGACCGCCAACATCTAAAAGCATAGCTTCGTGAATCATAGTAAGTTCAAGGTGTGTCTCGGGGTCATCAAAGGGAACGCGACTGTTTTCAGAGAGTAATACTGCGAAGAATGCCAATGCGATCAGAGAGATTGGGGCAATGTAGCGTACCCAATCGGATGCCGAAATTCCATTAAGCATAGCTGTGATGGAGGTTTCGCCTGTCAGTATCGTTAAAAATCCCAATATGACGAAGACTATCGGTTCGACCAAAGCAGAAAATTGAACCTCTCTGGAGGCTCCCATACCCTCAAAGGCGTTGCCTGCATCCAAAGCGCCAAGTACTGTAAAGAAGCGACCGACACCTAATAGATAAAAAAAGACTGCGGCCGATATTGCAGCTGTCGGCATAAAGGATGAGCTAGTCCAAGGAAAGACAACCGCAGCGGCAATTGTTGACGCAAGGGTGATAATTGGCGCAAGGTCAAATATCCATGTTGACGGGGTCGGGCGCAAGCAGGACTTGTGGAGATATTTCCAAAGATCTGCATAAAGTCGAAAGAAGCCTGGGCCACGACGACCGGCAAAGAAGGCCTTTGTTTGATTAACAATGCCTGTAAGTAGCGGAGCTAAAAGCAACGCAAGAATTATGCATAGAATGTTCATGACGCAAGGGCGGCGCCCAAGAGAGCCAAAACCGCTAGAAGAATTATCAGAATGTAAAGATGAAGCGAACCGCTTTGAAGAAGATGGACACGCTGGAAAAGTCGTGCAATATTAGAGAAAATGGGCTTCCAGAATTTACCGATGGCAATATCGTCGGTCTCTGTTGCGATAAGACCTGCCATCGGAGTTGCCGGTTCACCCTTGAAATGCTTGATATAACGGCGCGAGCGAAGGATGAATCTAAATAGGTCAACAAGTGGTTGCGTAAAGGCTGTCGCGGTATATGCCATTCTGGCGGTGGGCGCTTCATAACCGCAATCCCATACTGGAACAGATGGCTTATCCTTGCCACGGGGGCAAAGGAACCTGCGAATAAAGAGCAATGCTAATACCAATACAACAAAGGCAAAGCTCGCAATCATTGCGGCAATAAGACCGCCAGTTGCAAATCCGCCGGTGAATCTGTCTGATAAAAATACGGTGGCTGGAACCATCGCAACAGAGAGAAAAGTCAGAAGTAGTGCCGCAAACCACATACGGCAAGGAGTTTCCTTGGCATTTGCTGCGGAGGTCGAGCGCGGTTCTCCTAAAAATGTAGCGCCGACTGCTTTAGCATAGGCTGCAGCTGCAAGACCGCCCATGGCGGAGAGCGCAATTAAGACAAGAAAGCCTGCTCCTACGAGAGTCGGCGTTTTTGTCGCAATAGCCTTGAATGCGGCCATATAGATGATTAGTTCACCAAAAAAAGCATTTAGTGGCGGAAGACCAGCAAGTCCCATTGCATTGATCGTAAAGAGTGTTCCGGTAAAGGGCATACGCTTTAATAGCCCGCCAAGGCGATCCTGATCCAGCGAACCAGTTTGTCTTAATACAGAGCCAGCAAGCAGGAAAAGGGCGCCCTTCAAAAATGCGTGGTTTAATATATGGGCGATTGCGCCGATAATTGCAAATTTGGCGAGCTGGGAGTCAAGACCGTCTACCGATATAGCCACAGAACCGAGTCCCAATCCAAGAGCGATGATACCCATATTTTCCACAGAAGAAAAGGCAAGGAGCTTTTTCAGATTGCTTTGAGGCAGAGCAAATAGAATACCGCCAATACCGCCTATGACACCCAGAATAAGGAATGTCCATCCGACAAAAGAGGCATAGCCAGTAGTTGCCTCATTAAATGGCGGAAAGAATTTCAGAAGCCCGTAATAGCCAAGAGGAATCATTGCGCCTGACATTATCGCTGAAGCCGGCGCAGGGGCGGCAGGATGAGCCTCTGGTAGCCATGCGTGGAATGGAGGGAATCCAATTTTTAATCCAAATCCAACGACTGCAAGAATGAATGCAGCAAGCCATGCCGCTTCATTGCCTAGAAGAACGCCAGACAGCATCAAGGCAACAGCACCTGCATGACAGGCAAGAAGGTAAATCCAAGATGCCTTACGGACATTTTTTTCGGCAGATTCAAAGGCAACAAGTCCGGCAGATGCAAGGCCCATAGCCTCCCAAGCAAGGAGAAAGGCAATTTTGCTATCAACAGCAATGACAGCGAGCATTGCCGCAACTGTCGCAACAAAAAATGCGTAGAACCTTGGTGAATGGCGTTTTGATTCACCATGTAAATAGGCTGTCGCATGCAAAGCCGCAGTCAACCCAATGGCGATAATAGGAATCGCAAAGATAATTTTTAATGCTATCACGGAGAAAACCTCTTGTAAAATAGCCATATATTTTACTATTTTTAATGATAAAATTCAATCTAATAGCTTTAAGTGTCAGACTATTACACTTGACATCTCGCCTCAATCTTTCTATACTCATCCCAAAATTTGACTTTATGCTAAGAATTATCCCAATCTATACTCTCATTTCCTAAAACAACCGCAATTATTCTTAAACTGCAAAGCTAATACATCTTTGCTGACTCTGATAATATTGGAAGTTGGTATTGGATGCTGGCAATACTGGCAATACTGGCACATTTATGTGTATCTAACCACTTCTATAGCCTCAAAAAATGTCTTTGGCGAGATTTTTAGCTACACTTCCCCATTCGGGGCGGTAGGCTCCGTTAAAGTTGGTAGTATTTTGTCGGGTTCTTTGCTTAGCCTTGGAATGAAACTGGGGATTTTTGGAGGTCTCTTGCTGAATAGAGCTTTATGCCATCCCAGTTTTTACATAGTCCGATGCCTCTTGCGCCTGTTTTTCTACCGAGGCTGAAGGCATATTTGTGTTTTGCCACCTGTTCATCGACAAAGTCTTTTGAGCCGAAGATTGCTCCATAGGTGAAGTGGCGGACTTTGCAGCGTAAGAGGATTTGCAGTGGCAGCTCGCCCTTTTTATCGATTATCTCTTGTATCTTTTCGGCAGGGAATACATCTGTGCCGCTTAAGTAGAGCTTTTGTCGGTAGGTTTCTATGTGTTTTTTGAAATCTGAGACTTTGGCGTCTGGATTGTAGATGCGTGCTATGCCGTGCATTGCATTGGAGTTGCCGCGCAGGGCTGAGGCGTAGCCTGACCATTTGTAGTCTTTGGGGTCGTTTACTATGCCTGCACGAACGGGATTTAAGTCAAT
>JAZUMF010000055.1:0-1706 GCA_045603485.1 Kiritimatiellia bacterium
GGTATATAAACTTTTTAAGGGACAGTCCTTCTTGTTTCACTCACTGAACCTTTTAAGGGGACAGGCCTTCCCAATTAAAACTGTAAAACTCGCAAACTGTCTTTACTGTCAAACTTGCCACCTAATAACCTTTAAGAACCATGCTGCAATTTATCTGCATTATTACCTATTACCTATTACTTTTTACCTTTTACCTAGCTGAGGATATGTGCGTGCGCACACGGAGCGGGACCTCAAGCCTGTCGCAGATGTCGCGGCAAGCGGCAATCTCAACTTCGGAAGTGTCAGATGTCGCAACGATGGACATCACAACCTTCGGCACAAACCCGCGGACTTGAGAAGTAAAGCGCAGCATCGCCTCGTATGACTTAAGCCCGAACCGCGGGTGGCATATCTCGCAATACCGCTCCGCCGTCGAGGCGTTCAAGCTGATGCTGATGATATCTATGCAGCCCTTGAGGCGATGGGCAGTAGGCTCACCTGCTATTAAATCCGACAGGCCGTTCGTGTTTAACCGAATCGGGAGCGTCGGATATTTCTTTTTAATGAATATCGCGACCTCCACTACATCGTCCAATCTTTCAGTCGGCTCTCCATATCCGCAAAAAACGATTTCCGAATGCGACAAAGGATTCGCCGCCTCTATCGCGTTGATAATTTCCTGACGCGTCGGCTCGCGCTCCAGCCAAAGCGAATCTGAACCGTAAGCTCCCGCCGCATTGCCGCGAATACAGAAAGAGCATGCGCACGGACAGCGATTCGTAAGATTGATATACAATCCCGTTTGAACCTTATAAACAACAGTCATTGACATAATCAAATATTATATCAAATGTGAATGCAAAATGAGATTACGATGCGAAACAAAATCTCACAATTTTCTCTGCGCTCTCTGCGTTAAAACCTTCATTATAATGGGACAGGCCTTTTCGATTAAAAAACTGTCAAACTCGCAAACTATCAAACTGCTCCTACTTGCAAACTTTGCTTAAGCTATAGGAAGTTGTTGAGTCAAGATTTTGGTATATCAAGTCTAATGGTCTTTATTAATTGGAAACAACTTATTTGAAACAACATATTACCTTTGACGCACGGGCTAACTCGCCCGTGCCCTTTTTTCTCATTGTTGAAAGCAGTTATATCAAAAATTGAAGACAACACTGAAGTAGATGAGCGCATGTTAGCACGCGGACCTATTAAAAGTTGTGTTTATCAGTTGTCTAGGTTGTTTCCATTCTTATAACCTTTTAAGGGGACAGGCCTTCTCGTTCCTAGAAAAGAAGGAAAAGAAGCGTAAGATCCGCGACATTCAGGATGCTCGTAATCTTGCCCTTGCGTATATAAAGGGAAATATACAAGAGTTTGTCTGGATGTCATCGGACGAGTATGATCAGTATAAAGATATTCATTTTGCATATCGTGACACTGTAAAAGAATTAACTCGCATATCAAATAGGATATGGAGCATTTGCAGTCAAAAAGGCTACAAGTTGCCTATAAGAGCTGGCGCAACTAAAGCTGCTTCCATTCGAGAAATGATAAAGGAATTGGATATATCAGGTTTTGCGAAAACAAGACTTGAAATGCTCATCAAAGACTATGAGTATTTATATAACCGCAGAGAGGAACTTGATCGTATGATGGCTGAGATAGCTATCTCTAACGACAAGATGTTAGGATTAATGCAATTGCCTGGGTTTTATCTC